>UQAI01000011.1 GCA_900538885.1 uncultured Mollicutes bacterium | reverse complement strand
AATTAAATTATTTTTTTGTTTATGTTCACTTTTTTTCTTTTTTGTAAGATTAAAATTTTCGTCATCACTATTTTCAGCCATATATATACCTTGTGCCATTTTACTAAAAGGGCTAAGTTCACTAGCAAATTCTTCTCTGCTTATGTTTTTCTTCTTAATATCAGTTAATTTAATTGAATTTTTATTTCTCATTTTTCCACCTCAAATTTAGTATTTACAAAATATCAAGTATATATACTTCATAAATTTTAATTAAACACATTACTTTATATAAATCACAAAATATGGTATAATAAATAAGATAGAGGTAGAAAAATATGAGAGGATTATTTATTACTTTTGAAGGAAATGATGGTAGTGGTAAATCAAGTGCCATTAAGGCTGTATATAATAAACTACAAGAATTGGGCTATGATGTAGTATTATCACGCGAACCGGGTGGAAGTCCCATTGCTGAAAAAATAAGAGAGATTATTCTTGATAAGAACAATTTAGGAATGGATGACTGGACAGAAGCGTTGCTCTATGCCGCAAGTAGAAGGGAACATATTCAAAAAACAATTTTACCTGCACTTGAACATGGTAAAATTATTCTTTGTGATCGCTTTCTAGATAGTTCACTTGCATATCAAGGTGGTGCACGTCATTTAGGAATTGACAAAGTATATGAACTAAATCAATTTGCAACTAACGGATTATTACCGGACTTAACAATTTTTGTTTGTGTTCGTCCTGAAGTTGGATTAGAAAGAATTAAAAAGAATGCACGAGATATGGATAGGTTAGAATTAGAAACAATTGAATTCCATCATAATGTATATAATAGTTATAATCAACTTTGTGAAAACAATACAAATAGGATAGTTAAAATTGATGGAGAAATGTCACAAGCTGATGTAGCTGCTGAAACAACTAAAGCCGTTTTACATTTTATTAAGGAGAATGAGCAAAATGACAATTAAACAAATGATAGAAAACCAACCAGAAGTAATTCGTTTGTTAAAAGGAAGTTATGAACACGGATATTTGTCTCATGCTTATATGTTTGAAGGCGGTGAAGGTAGTGGAACTTATGAAGCAGCTATATATATGTCAATGCTGCTATTATGTGAAAGTGACAATAAACCCTGCTTTCGTTGTCATAACTGTATAAGAGTAGAAAAAAATAATCACCTTAATATTATTTGTATAGAACCACAAAATGACTTAATTAAAAGAGAACAAATAGACGAATTCATTCATGAGTTTAACACCACATCACTTGAAAAAGGTCCTAAAATTGGAATTATCAAAGATGCCGATAAAATGAATACATCAGCTTCCAATGCTATTTTAAAACTTTTAGAGGAACCTGCCCCTAATCATTATATATTTTTACTTACTAAAAATAAAGAAAGAATATTAGATACAATAATTTCAAGAACTCAAGTAATTCAGTTTAAACCAATTCCACGTATGTTTGTTGTGAAAACATTGGAGGATAGTGGTGTAGAAAAAACAATGTCATATGTTCTATCTTATTTAACTACTGATGTCGATAACGCCAAACAAATGATTGCTGAAGGAAAAGTATATGATTTGCTCACCCTTGCGATTGGAATAGAAAAACAAATTGCATTACATAAAGATCCATTTGTATTTTTCTATAAAAACAGTAATTACTTAAAAAGTGAAACAGATAAAAAATGGCATCGCATATTTTTAGATATATTATTATTAATAGACAAAGAGATTATTAATATATATAATGGCAAAACATCAGAAGTGTTTTTAGATGTTACTTCCTTATATAATAAGGAAAGCATAAATATAGAAAAAATAATGCATCAAATAGATGTTGTTAACAAATATCAAGAAAGATTAAATTATTATGTAAACCTTAATTTATTTTATACTAGTTTAATGGTTGAAATAAATAAGTAAAGGAGAAAAAATGAAAATAGTAGGAATCCAGTTTAAAGAAGTTGGTAAAGTATACTATTTTGATCCACTTGACAACGACTTTCAAATGGGAGAATATGCCATTGTGGAGACGGTAAGAGGGGTTGAATTAGGCAAAGTTATAATTCCAAACCGTGAAGTTGATGATGATCAAATAGAATATGAATTAAAACCAGTAATTAGAAAAGCTACAGAAGAGGATGTAGAACAAGATAAGAAAAATATAGAGCTTGCAAAAACAGCTTTTGAAGTATTTAAAAAGTATATTAAAGTGTGCAAACTAGAAATGAAACCTTTATATGCGGAATATACAATAGATTTAACAAAAGTTATCTTTTATTATACTGCAGAGGATAGAGTAGACTTTAGAGAATTACTAAAGTACTTAGCGCCAGAATTTAGAATTAGAGTAGAACTAAGACAAATAGGGCCTCGTGAAGCCGCAAGAGCACTTGGAGGCTTAGGTATCTGCGGAAGAGAACTATGTTGTAAAAAGTTTTTACAAAACTTTGACTTTGTTACTATGAAAATGGCTAAAGAACAAGGTATGAGTTTAAATAATGCCAAAATTAGTGGTGCTTGTGGTAAACTTATGTGCTGTATTGGATATGAGGATGAACTTTATAAAGAAATGAAAAAAGAATTTCCTAGTGTTGGTAGTTATGTAAAAACACCTACATGTGAGAATTGTAAGGTTGTTTCGGTAGACTACTTTAAACGTATCGTCAAAACTCAAGAAGATCCAAATGCTATGCCTGCAGTTCATAAACTAGAAGAAATAGAAGGATTTACTATCGCGAGAAAAGTTGAAGAACCAGAACTAATAGCAACGGCTGAAGAAGTAGATGATGAAATTGAAGTTGAAGTTCAAGAATTAGAACGTGAAGATGAAAATGTACAAGATTCAGTTGATGAAAAAGAAAAAGTAATAGATAATCCAAAAAAGGCTCATCGCTATAATCGCTATAAGAAGAAATTTAAAAATAATGGAAATAAAAAACAAGGAAACAATAAATAATCTTTTAGGCTATGATGGTTTAAAAATAATCCAACACGAGGATATCCTTAATTTTTCCTTAGATTCAACACTACTTGCTAGTTTTGTTAGTATTAATTTAAGAGATAAAAAAATAATAGATTTAGGCTGTGGAAATGGTTATATCCCTTTATTTTTAAGCCTAAGGACAAAAGAACATATATATGGAGTAGAAATACAAACAGACATATATAATCTTGCGAAAAGAAGCGTTGAACTAAATCAGCTTGAATCTCAAATAACAATTATTAATGATGATGTAAATAATATTTACAAAATCTTAGGTACTTCAACTTTTGATGTTGTGGTTTCGAATCCTCCATACTTTAAAGTAGATGATACATCAAAATTAAATAAGAATGATTATAAAACTATTGCACGTCATGAAATAAACTTAAGTTTAGAACAACTATTAAAGACTGCTTCAATTCTCCTTAAAGAAGGGGGCACATTTGCGTTAGTTCATCGTAGTGAACGATTGGTAGAAATATTGTTATTATTTAGAAAATATATGATTGAACCAAAAAGATTACAATTTGTTTATTCAACACCTTCATCAACAGATTCAGTTGCTATTCTTATTGAAGGCAAGAAAACAACCAAACAAGGGGGCTTAAAAATATTACAACCGTTATATGTAAAAAATACTAACAATGAATACACAAAAGAAATATTAGAAATATTTAATTATAAGAAGGTATAATATGTTAAAAAGACAAAAGACTTACGAATATGAAACATCGAAATTATATCTTGTGGCAACCCCAATTGGAAATTACAATGATATGACATATCGTGCTGTAGCAACTTTAAAAATGGTTGATGATATATATTGTGAAGACACAAGAATAACCGGCATGTTGCTTGCACATTTTGATATACATACTAAGATGCATAGCTATCATGTACACAATGAACAAGAGTTAACAGATTTAGTAGTTGAAAAAATAAAAACCGGAAAAAACGTTGCGGTAGTAAGTGATGCGGGTATGCCTGCAATTAGTGATCCTGGATTTCTCATTGCTCGTGCCGCAATCACTAGTAACATTGATGTTGTTGTAGTCCCAGGAGTCAGTGCCAGCCTTACAGCTATTGTTGGTTCAGGTATACCATCAAATAATTTTACTTTTATTGGCTTTTTAAATAGTAAAGATCAAAAAAGAAAAGAAGAACTAGAAATGTTAAAATATTCACCTAATACTTTAATTATATATGAGGCTCCACACCGTATTAAGTCAACATTAGAAATGATAAATGAAACAATGCCTTCACGTCATATTGTACTTGCTAGAGAACTTACTAAAAGGTATGAAGAATATTTACGTGGTACGGCTAATGAAATATTAGATGTAGTAGATGAACTACGAGGTGAAATGGTTCTAGTTATATCAGGATGCACAAATGAAGAAAAAAGCGAAAACCTTTGTAACTTGACAATAAAAGAACATTATCAATATTACTTGAATTCAGGATATGAACAAAAAGAAGCAATGAAAATGGTTGCGAAAGATCGTAACACTTCCAAAAGTAACATATATCAAGAAATACTAGGTAAGAATAAAGATAGGTAAAACTATCTTTTTTTTGACTTTTAAATTTAATTATAGTATAATGAAGGTAATATACGAGAAAGGGAACGATAACTTTATGAAAAAAATTTTGACAACGTTATTAATAGTTGTTTTTATTTTTATGGTAACTAGTTGCGATATGAATCAAAATGGAAAGTATTTGGTAGAGTTTATTACTAATACTGATTCAAAAATAACAAACCAAATTGTAGAAAAAAACGAAAAAATAAAAAAGCCAATTGATCCAGTAAAAGAAGGTTACATTCTTGAAGGCTGGTATGTAGGCCAAGACAAATGGAATTTCAATGTTGATGTAGTAACAACTAATATAAAACTAGAAGCCAAATGGAAAAAAGAAATTAATTATGACTATAATACTTCAGTAGAAATTGAATTTTGGCATAGACTTTGGGTTACCAACCCTCAAACGGCTTTCTTGCAAAGTGCAATTGAAAGTTTTCGAAATATATATCCAAACATCAAGGTAAATGAAAGTTTTTATGTTACCTATGATGAATTAAATGACGCAATAGAAAAAGGGCTAGAAAATGGCAAGTTACCTACTGTTATTGAAACTAATTCGAATAATATTGCTAAATTCCTTGATAAAAATCTAATAAGCAATTTAGAAGATTATATTGATTCAGTTACACTGATTACCAAAAAAGATGAAACAAAAGAAATGGTAGGATTGACCACGGAAGAACAAAATCAATATATAAAAGGCTTTATGGATGAATGCCGTAGTTTTGATTCACAAAATAATTTATATGCATTACCATTTAGTAAATCAACAGAAGTATTATATTACAATAAAACAATGTTTGATAAATATGGTTGGAGCGTTCCTAAAACTTGGGATGATGTAGCAAATATTTCTGAGAAGTTTAAAGAAACATCTGAGTATAAAGAACTACAAAAAGAAGGAAAAGCAGTATCTGGCTTTACCAGTTATTTTGATGAAAGTCTATTTCTAACATTAACAAAACAATGGGGCGGTGAATATACAAAATTTGAAAATGGTAAAGGCGTTTATGCATTTAACAATAATAAATCAAAAGCAGCAATCCGCTGGTATAAAGAACAAAGTGATAAAGGCAATCTAAAAACTACTACATTCTTTGGCACTAACTATTCATCAGATGCCTTTAAAGCAGGACAAATCGTTATGACTCTTGATTCAAGTGCAGGTGCTTCATACTACATTCCAAGTGATGGTTCATTTGAAGTTGGTGTAGCAGCATATCCACAAAAAGATTTAAATAATCCACAAGTAATTCAACAAGGTACAAACGTTACATTATTCAAACGTCAAGATGCTCAAGAAGAACTTGCAGGATGGTTATTTATGAAGTTCTTAACAAATTATGAATCAGCATTAGATTGGTGTACAAGTACTTCTTACTTCCCAATTAGAAAAGATGTTTTAAATTCAGATGATTATCAAAATCATATTTCAGGTAAAATGGTTGATGGTGATGGTAACATCATTTACAAACCAACAACTCAAAATTTAGCTCAAAAAGTTGGTCTAGAACAACAATATTGGTTCTTTACAAATGCTACATTTAGTGATTTAGATACTGCATTAAATGAGACTAAAAATCTTGTACAAAACATTTTATATAATAATGTTGATATTGATCAAGCATATGAGAATGCAATAAAAAATATCTATAATAATAAATAAAAAACAAAATAAAAAAAGCATGCTTAGTGTTTAAATGACCATAAGCATGTTTTTTAATCTCGTAAATTAACTGCTTTAAAATTTAATGTTAATAGGAAAAAATTATCAAGTAAAAAAGAAAAACAACAACTCTTGAATTATAATTCTAGAGGTGCTTAATAGTATTATATGTGCTTCCTAATAAGTGTTAAATGCTATCTAGTTAATCTGCTATTGCAAAAAGAAAAGAAATATTGTAAAATATAGAAGTATAAAATGAGAAGACTCTATGAGGAAATATTATGTCAAATAAAAGTATAGTAGAAACATTTAATAATAAACCATTAAAAATTATATTTGAAAGAATAATTCCATTTATATTAATAGCAGTGTTTACAGTAAGAATATTTTGTTATCAAAGCGAAATACTAAAAACAATTAATACTTCATCAGATGGACCTACAAAATATATGTATGTAGGCCTTGCTAGTAATATACTTGGAAACAATGCACTGGCTTTGTTGGTGTATATAGCCATTTGGTTAGAGTATGTAGCAGTGGTACTAATAACACTTCGCCCTTTCTTTAGTTTTAAAACAATAAGAAATTTAGCAAGGTTTGTTTGTGGACCGATATTTATTTTAAATCTTGCATTGGTTAAGCCAATTGTTAAGGTACTAGAAGGGACAAATAATTTTACGCTTCTTACGTTGATGCTTATTTTAGAAGCTTCAATTGGCTTAATAATAAGTGTATATTATTTCATTAAAAATTTTAAAGATAAAAACAATTACAAAACTATCTTATTTATGTTTGGAATGTTATTATTATTAATGATTCCTTCGCTTCCTAAATTCTTTGTACAAGCTACATATGGACTTGGAACAGGCAAAATTATAACAGCGTATCCATATGATTTGTCATTATCACATCGTATCTTATTATATATTGGAATTATAATACCTGTTGCTATGTATTTTCTATTAAGAAACAAATCACAAGAAGTAATCAGATTCACACTTATATATGTATCTATTGCTACTATGATTGGTTTTGTTAGTAGATATGACTATACTAGTTTTAAAGAACCATGGGCTTGGCCATTCCATTTATGTAATACTGCTATGTTTATAGTTCCGCTTTGTTTAATATTTAGGCTGAAGAAACTATTTTACTTTACATATTTCATAAATGTATTAGGTGCGGTTTTCGCAATGCTAATGCCAAACTATAATGAAATGACTCCACTACTTAGTGCACACACATTTGAATTTTGGTACAATCACTGGATCGCTTCATTTATGCCTTTGTTAATTGTTGCGTTAAAAGTATTTAATAGACCAAAAATTAAAGAGTTTTATTGGTCAATGCTTTGGTTCTTTATTTACTTTGTATCAATGTTAATATTAAATGTTGTATTTACTGCGAAAGGACACGACGTAGATTATTTCTTTATTAATAGTGATTTTATTGGTGATAAATTGGGTGAATGGGGTCGAAGGTTGTTTAGCGTTAAAGCAACAATCAATGTAGGTGGATTAAATCTAACCTTCCATCCACTATATCAAACTTTATTCTTCCTAGTGTATGTAGCACTTGGTCTTGGGGTATGGTTTGTTTATAATGAATTCTTTATTATTGCAGATTCACATTATGAGTTGTACTTAAAATTGAAAAAAATAAAATTAGATAAATTAGCTATGCAAAATGCAGCGAGTCCAGAAAGAAAGGAAAAGCTTATGTCAGAAAATCGAGAAGCTAAATTTGAGTTAAAACATTTTTCTAAAAAATATGCGACTAGCAAAGTCTATGCAGTAAAAGATGCTAACTTAGTTGTTAATGCTGGAGAAATTTTTGGATTCTTAGGTCCTAATGGAGCAGGTAAATCAACAATTATTAAAAGTGTAGTTGGTATTCAACCAATAACTGAAGGAAATATTGAGATTTGTGGCTATGATGTAGCAACTGAATCAGTTTCCGCAAAAGCAAATATTGGTTATGTTCCTGACCATTATGCATTATATGAAAAACTTACAGGTCGTGAATATATTAATTATATTGCTGATATATATGAAGTTCCGCAAAAGGAACGCGATGAAAGAATTGAAAAATATGTTCATTTGTTTGAATTAGAAGGATCAATTGATAGTAAAATTAGAACATACTCACATGGTATGAAACAAAAAATAACAATCATGTCTGCTCTTGTTCATAATCCTAAAGTTTGGATTCTTGATGAACCATTAACAGGACTTGATCCAAATAGTATTTATCAAGTAAAAGAATGCATGAAACAACATGCGGCTGAAGGAAATATTGTATTCTTCAGTTCACATTTAATTGATATTGTTGAAAAACTTTGTGTTAGAATCGCAATTATTAAAAAGGGTCAAATCCAATGTGTCAAAACAGTAGAAGAAATAGAAGCGTCTGGTATAACTCTTGAACAATTCTATTTAGATACAATTACTGGTAAAGAGGATACTACTCATGAAAAAGACAGTAATTGAAAACAATGATTCTAAAAAGCAAAAATTCAACCACTTAAAAACTCTAGTCGCGATGCAACTTAGAGATAAAGTTGATTTAAGTTGGATTAAAAATAAGAAAAAAGCCTTAAGAAGGATACTCTTAATACTTATAAAATTTATAATTATTGCAGTTGCAACATTCTTACTCTTATATTTTGGTAATAAAATGAATTTATTTAAATATTATCAAACCTCAACTATTGTAGTATTAGTGCTTACAATTTCATTGTTTTTATCACTTATTACATGCACATTTGAGCTAATGAAAACATTATATTTTGCAGAAGACAACAAAGTGTTGATAACATTACCAGTAAATACAAATAGCTTATTTATTTCTAAAATAATTGTTTACTATATTTATGAATTAAAAAAGAGCTTAAGTTTCTTGGTTCCCATAGCCTTTGGTTGTACGATTTTACTTGTATGGCAACATACATGTTCACCACTTATCTATTTATGGATGTGGTTGCCGTTATTATTTATTATTGCACTTCCGGTATTATTTGGTGCATTATTATCCATTCCAATGATGTATATATATCGTTTATTGAAGAGAGTTCCTGTATTAAAGATTATTCTTTTCGTGGTAACCCTTGGTGCAGTAATAACTGGTGTTGTTTATTTAATTAATTTATTACCTGAAAGTATAGATCTAATAGGTAAGTTTAATAAAGTGGCTGGAGCAATAGAAAACTTCTTACTTCAAGCCGAATCAAAACTAGCAATATTTAGAAACTTAACATATATATTAATTGGTGAAAAAGCTAATATTTTAGAATATTCAATCAAACCACTTACATTTATTAAATTCGCAATTTTAGTTGTTATATGTGTAGTAGCATTTGTCTTAGTATACTTTATATCACGACCAATATTCTTTGGTATGATGGCTAAAAACTTTGAAATTAATAAAAGCAATGTTGATTCAAAACAAAATAAATCACATACAAAATATGGTACATTTATTAATAAAGAATTCATGATAAACTTAAGAACAATGAATATATCAGTTAACTATTTAATGACTTATATCATTATTCCAATTTTAGTACTTTTTATTAATAAGATATATACCGCAATGAATTTAAGCCTTACAGGCCACACACTCGTAAACACATTTAATATTTTAATTATTCTACTTCCACTTCTTTCATCTAATGCTTTAGTCGCAACTTATTATAGTAGTGAAGGTAGGGCAGGATATATGAAAAAAACAAAACCTGTATTTATTGTATATCCATTATTAATAAAATTATTATTCAATGTCTTATTCTCAATTCCTACTGTATTTGTAACTGTTGGTATTTTCGGTGGACTAAATCATGTAGGTATATTAAATATTATAATTATTGGTTTTGCCATCTTGTTTATTCATGTTGGACATATGATATATAGCGCTACACTAGATATCATGAATCCACAAAATGAACAATATGCAACTAGTGGCGGAACAATAGATAACCCTAATGAAACTAAATCGACAATTTTAGCTTTTGTAATTGCGATTGCAATGGCACTTGTATCATTTATTTTCTTTAGAGAAAATGATGTATATAACTCCTCTTATATGGCATCAATTAAAATATTCTTAATAGGCTTAGTCTTCTTGGGTACTATGGTATATATGTTTATCCAAAGAGTAAGAGCCTACTATTATGAAATCCAAGGTGATCGTCAATGAAAAAATCTGTAGTAATTACTATTATCGCAATATATATAATATCAATAGTTTTAGTTGCAACACTTGGTATTAATTCATCACTTGATTATGAAAAAAAATATGTAACAGGAATTGATGGTTCACATACACTTGGATATGTAGAATATACAAAAGAAGAAGCTGATACTAAGGGTTGTAATGGTATTATTGAAATTAATGCAGATGAATTTAAACCAAATATGAAAATTACTCTTGACTTTAGACCTATTCCAGGTAATGCTGACGAAAAGATTTTACGTTATAAGGCTAAAGGAAAAAGTCAAGACTATTGCGAAATAATAGCACAAGATGATGGAACAGCAACTTTGATTATTAAAGAACAAACAGCATTGTATATAGATATTATTTCTCAAGATAATTACAAATATCAAATAACTATTATGATAGCTATTACAAATCCTGATTGGTAAAAAGACATATAAAGATAACTACTGCTTTATAGGCCTCAGTTATTAGTAGTAAAAAAAGAAAGGAAATTTTAAAAATGAAAAAGTTAACAAAGTTATTTTTAACTCTTTGTATCGTTGGATTATTTACATTTATCGCTTCATGTGGCGGTAAAGTAACTCCTAAAACACACAAAGTAGTATTTGAAACCAAAGGTGGTTCAATTGTAAAATCAGTAAATGTAGAAGAAAATACAGAATTAACATTCCCTGCAGATCCTACTAAAGATGGATTTGAGTTTGCTGGATGGTATTTAGATGAAAACTACACAGAAAAAGTTACAGTTCCATACGTTGTAACTAAAGATATTATTTTCTATGCAAATTGGAAAGTTTTAGAAACAACTGAGATTCTTGTAAACGTTGTTGAACAACGTGCATCTTTTGAACTTTTCGAAGATAATAGAAGCGTAAAGACAAACAAAAGAACAGAATTCTTTGATTTAACAAAACAATATCTTGTTGGTGATGACAACCCATGGAAAGTTAAACCTTCTGTTTCATTCGTAAAACGTAATAAAGTAACTGGTGATATTGAATATAACGTTGAAGTTACAAACTGGGAATACGAAATAGTTATTACTGAAATAATGACTAATGGTGGAACAATGCTTGCTGCTGAAGAATTAATTGAAAATATTGATACTACAAATTGTACAATCGATTTTAGCGAAAAAGCAATCGGCAAAACATTTAAAGTAGAAGTAACACCAAAAGGCTTAACAGAAAAACAACAATCTAATAAAGATAAATATACAGTTGCGTTTGAATGCCAAGTAGAAGATGGCTTCAATGTTTATGACGCAAAAGAATTAGGCTATATTGATACACGTACTACTGATAGTGCTGGTGAAGCATGGAAAGCCTTTAAAGAAGCTAATGGTATGGATGTTAATTATAAACCTACAAATTTATTCTTTCAAAATAATATTAATATAACAGTTGATTCAGTTCCTAGTTATTTCTTCTATACAAAAGAAGAAATTGGTAATGCATCTGATGCAGCAATCGCTGTAGGTTCATTAAAAGACTATGAAGAATTTTATAATAGAGAAATGTTAGAAAATGAAACCCTAGGTATCTATGGTAACTATTTCACACTAAATGTTGCTGAAATTCCTCTAGTGGTAAGAAATGGTAACAAACCTACTGAAGAAGGCAGAGCAACATCACATTCTCAAGTATTCTATTTCTTAGGCCATGATACATCAAAAATTACAATGGAAGAAATCAACTTTATTGGTAATGCTCCAAGAGTTGAAGATATGAGAAAATCTGGTGGTTTAATTTGTATGAAAGTTTGTACTCAAGAATTCTATGCATACAATAACATTAGTACAAGTTGGTACATTCCATACTTTGCAAATGGCACTCAAAAGAGATTTGAAATTAACAAATGTAAAGCATATGATTCATTTAACTGTTTCTTATATAGTTGGGGATCTGGTGATGTTCACTTTGTTGATTCAGAAATGATTGGCGCTGGTGGTCCTATCGTAATTCAAGACCATTATAAACCAGGTGATGAAAATGAAAGATTAAGTAAAACTTATTTTGAAAATTGTGTACTAGAATCTTACGTATCAGGTACTGAAGGTTGGTTTACAAGTGTAGGCGCAACAACAGCAGCATCAGCAATTAAATCTTTAGATAAATGTTTCACACCATTTGGTCGTTCAATTCTAAAAGAATCGGCAGATGGTACAACATACTTCAACTGTATAGTTATTAATAAAGCAAGTACAGCAGAAGGACCAACAGCTGTTAAATGTGGTGGATCAGTAAAAATTAATGATTACGCTGCCTTCAATTATGGAGCAGATGATCCATATGCAAAAGGTTTCTTAGATAAAATTTATAGTTTCAATGCGCCTGCATTACAAACTTCAGCTGCAGACCCTAAAAATTCAATAAATGATTATGCATTTATATCTCAAGTTGGTATTACAGATAAAGATCAAAAACAAATTTTAGATCCTAATCATGCAATATTTAAAGGCGACTATATTTGTATTTATTATATGGGTATGGCTATCGTTCTTGGATATAACAACATGAACGGCACTGCTCATGAAATCTATACACCTGCAAAATAACAAACAATGAAGAGAGTGAACACTCTCTTTTTTCTTACACCAAGAAAATAAAAATGAGAAACATAAACTATGAAAAATATATGCAAATATATTATGATTAGTATACTTGTTTACATATTTGTATAATTAAATTGATAGGAATAATTTGTTAAGTAAAAGTAAAAGCTTAACGCTTTTAAATTCACACAAATAATAAAAATACGTAAATTTCTTTAATTATTTTAAACATTGTGGTATAATAAACGAGTATAAATTAATAAGCATTTAGATTAGGAGGATATTATTTATGTCTAAAAAAGTTTTCCAATCAATGGATGGAAACCAAGCAGCTGCTCATGCGGCTTACGCCTTTACTGAAGTAGCTGGTATTTATCCAATTACTCCATCATCACCAATGGCTGAGTATGCGGAAGAATGGGCATCAAAAGGTAAAAAGAATCTTTTTGGTATGCCTGTTAAAATTGTTGAAATGCAATCAGAAGCTGGTGCAGCAGGTTCAGTTCACGGCTCATTACAAGCTGGTGCTTTAACTACTACATTTACAGCTAGCCAAGGTTTATTATTAAAGATTCCTAATATGTACAAAATAGCCGGTGAATTATTACCTGGTGTTATTCATGTTTCTGCAAGAAGCCTTGCTGCTCAAGCATTATCAATTTTTGGTGATCACCAAGACGTTATGGCATGCCGTCAAACTGGTTTTGCTATGCTTGCTACATCAAGTGTTCAAGAAGTTATGGACCTTGCTGGTGTTGCTCACCTTGCCGCAATTAAAACTAGTGTGCCATTCATGCACTTCTTTGATGGATTTAGAACAAGTCATGAAATTCAAAAAGTAGAAGTAATGGATTATGAAGTATTTGATAAATTATTAGACCGTGAAGCAGTACAAGCTTTCCGTAATCGTGCTTTAAATTTTGAACATCCTGTTACAAGAGGAACTGCTCAAAACGATGACGTTTATTTCCAAACTCGTGAAGCAAGTAACAAATTCTATAACGAAGTTCCTGCTGTTGTTGCTGATTATATGGCAAAAATTAGTGAAGTAACTGGTCGTAACTATGCTCCATTTGTATACTATGGTGCTGAAGATGCAACTGATGTAATCGTCGCAATGGGTTCTGTTACTGAGACTACTAAACAAGTTGTTGATTATTTAAATGCTCAAGGTAGAAAGATTGGTTGTGTAACTGTACACTTATATCGTCCTTTCGCAAAAGAATATTTATTTAAAGTAATGCCTAAGACAGTTAAGAGAATTGCTGTATTAGACCGTACTAAAGAACCTGGTTCAATTGGTGAACCTCTATACTTAGATATTAAGGCTGCTTTCTATGGACAAGAAAATGCTCCTAGAATTATCGGTGGTCGTTATGGATTATCTAGTAAAGATACTACTCCTGCTCAAATCATCGCTGTTTATGATCATCTTGCAAAAGATGGATTTGATGGATTTACAGTTGGTATTGAAGATGATGTAACTCATTTAAGCATTCCAGTGGGTAAAGAAGTTAAATTATTAGAAGGCACTTCTGAACTAGTATTCTATGGCCTAGGTAGTGATGGTACTGTAGGTGCTAACAAAAACACTATTAAGATTATTGGTGATAACACTGACCTATATGCACAAGCATATTTTGCATATGACTCTAAGAAGAGCGGTGGCGTAACTCGTTCTCATTTACGTTTTGGTCCTAAACCAATCACTGCTCCATATCTTGTAAGTCTAGCAGATTTTGTCAGCTGCAGTCTTGAAGCTTATGTTGAAAAATATGATATGTTAAGCTGCCTAAAAGATGGTGGAACTTTCTTACTAAATACAGTTAAATCAGCTGATGAAATTGAAGCTCATTTACCTAATAGTTTTAAGAAAGCATTAGCAGAAAAACATGCTAAGTTCTACATCATTGATGCTGTACATCTAGCTCGTCAAATCGGTTTAGGTGGAAGAACTAATACAATCTTACAATCTGCATTCTTCAAATTAAATGAACAAATCATGCCTTATGATCATGCTCAAGAATTAATGAAGAAATATGCAGCTAAAACATATGCTAAGAAAGGTGAAGCTGTTGTTCAATTAAACTATCAAGCAATCGATAAAGGTGCTGAAGGATTAGTAGAAGTAACAGTTAAACCTGAATGGGCAAACCTTCCTGTTGAAAAACATGAAGTAGCAAGTGATCGTCCTCATTTTGTAAAAGATATCGCTGACCCAGTTAATGCTATTAAAGGTTATGATCTTCCAGTTTCTGCATTTAATGGATTTGAAGATGGTACAATTCCATGTGGTACAGCCGCATATGAAAAACGTGGTACAGCTAACTTCGTTCCTGAATGGAATCCTGAAAACTGTATTCAATGTAATCGTTGTGCGTTTGTATGTCCTCATGCTGTAATTCGTCCATTCCTTGCAACTGAAGAAGAAATGAAGAATGCTCCAGAAGGCGTTAAGACTCTTAATGCAATTGGTAAAGACTTTGCTGGATTACAATATTCTATCCAAATCTCTACACTTGACTGTACTGGATGTGAAGTATGTGTAAATACTTGTCCTGGTAAGAAAGGTGAAAAAGCTCTTAAGATGGTTCCTATTGATCAAGCAATTGAAGATAAACAAGCAGAACATGCTAAATATTTCTTCAACGAAGTAACTTATAAAGACTACTTAGTTGATAAGATGGCTAATGCTAAGAATTCACAATTTGCTCAACCATTATTTGAATTCTCAGGCGCTTGTGGCGGTTGTGGTGAAACTCCTTATGTTAAACTTACAACTCAATTATTTGGTGACCATATGGTAGTTGCTAACGCAACAGGTTGTTCTTCAATTTATGGTGGTAGCTTCCCTGCTTCTCCTTATACAAAGAACAAAGATGGCAATGGTCCAGCTTGGGCTAACTCTCTATTTGAAGATAATGCTGAATTTGGTTTTGGTATGACTAATGCTTCAAATGCATTACGTGATCAAATCGCTACAATCATGGAAGAAGCTCTTGAAGAAGGCTGCTGCAATGAAAAAGTTCAAGAATTATTTAAGAAATGGCTAGAAAATCGTGAAGATTATAAAGTAACTAAAGAAGTTAAAAATGAACTTGTTCCATTACTAGAACAATGTGACGGCGAAAGAGCTAAGAGAATCTTAGGATTAAAAGATCATTTAGTTAAACGTTCACAATGGATCTTTGGTGGTGACGGATGGGCATACGACATTGGTTACGGAGGCTTAGACCATGTTATCGCTAATGGTGAAGATATTAATATCTTAGTATTAGATACAGAAGTTTACTCTAACACTGGTGGTCAATCATCTAAATCAAGTCCTACTGCTTCAATTGCAAAATTCACAGCAGCTGGTAAACATGGTAAGAAGAAAGACTTAGCTGCAATCGCAATGAGTTATGGACATGTATATGTTGCTTACGTTTCTCATGGTGCTGACCAAGCTCAATTATTAAAAGCAATGCGTGAAGCAGAAGCATATCACGGACCATCAATTATCATTGCTTACTCTCCATGTATCAATCATGGTGTAAAAGCTGGTATGGGTAAATCACAAGAACAAGCTAAACTTGCAGTTGAATGTGGTTACTGGACACTTCTAAGATTTGATCCAAGACTAGCAGCAGAAGGCAAGAACCCACTAGTATTAGATTCTAAAGAACCTAACTGGGATTTATATGATCAATATCTAATGAGTGAAACTCGTTATGCACAATTAAAGAATGTAAATCCAACTGAAGCAGAAGCTCTACTTGCTAAGAATAAAGCAGAAGCTATGCGTCGTTATAAGATGTATCAAAGATACTTATCAATGGATTACTCACTATAATATTAATCTAGAGACTATTTTAGTAATAGTCTCTAGTTTTTTTCTAAAGAGCAAACTTTTTTTCATATTCTTTTACAAAACACATAAAAATAAGTATAATAAGAGTAATAGTATATAGAGGTAAGAAATATGAATACAAAAAAAATAACAATTAGATTAATAATAGTGATGTTTATTGCATTCTTTTGTTTAACGTTAACAAGCTGTAAGATATCTGAATCATATGCCCAAAAAATTAATGATGCCTATAATAATGGAACTCCACTTACTTATAATGAGGTAATGCTTAAACTTGGCACTCCATTCAGTAAGGAAATAAAAGGAAGTCCGTCTGTTGCTACGGGATATGCCGAGTGGTTTCAAGGCTATATAGAAGGAGAAGAAAAAAAGTTTGTTAAAGATAATCAAAACGGCAAAAAAATTAAAGCAATATATGTAGAATTTATAAATGGCAAAGCTGTAGGTGCGAGATACTATGTCGTTAATGGATAAAAAAATTTTAAGATGTTTTATTCTTATTGTTGCTTTAGTAATGATTGTTACATTAACTAGTTGTAATAAAGTTACTAAAAGTAATTACGACAAAATATATATAGGAATGAAAAAATCAGAAGTTATTCAAATTATAGGACTACCAAATGAAACAATTCCACAAATTACATATGATATTTGTTATTGGTATGATAATGCAACTAGCTTTAAAGATGCAATTGAAAAAGAAAAAGAAGGAAAGGAAGTATATTGTATCATTCTAACCTTTACAATTGATGAGGGTACACCAAGTGTGGTTACTCATAAAGAATATGGAAGAATACAAGACTTTAAAGGTGAATAAGATGAGCTACGCAAAAACAAGACTTGAAAACGATAAAAGAAAAAACAAACCTAATATAGTATTTCCAATTATTAATACCATTTTCGCAACCATCCTTATGGGAATAGTTATATTTTTATTTTGTACAAGTAAAGGTTCATTTGGAATTGGTTTATTTATTTTCTGTGTAATTATATTAATTTTATATCCAGTATCTAGCTGGTTAAATAGTTTTGTTTTAAAGAAAATGAATCTAAAGAAAATTAATAATTATGAAAAAGAAACTGAAATGCTAATTAAATATGTAAAAAGATATGAATCATATCATGCATATGAACTTGGCAAAGATTTAAATATTAACTTTAATATTGAAAAAACTAATGAAATAGTTGAAGGAGAACCGCTTAAGTTTAATTCTGACACTTGTAGTTTAGGTGTCCCTCAAAATGCTAATGTATTATTAACTTTAGGCGTTAGTTTTGCGGGAATTGAAGTAAATAAAGAAACAAAACAAATAATGGGAGTTGCAGGAATGTTGCCACGTTCAGTCTGGTATCCTAAAAAATTAAAGGCTCCTACCCCAACTAAAGCTAAAATTAAAGTTGATTTCAATGGTTTCAACATTAGTAATAAAATTGTCATTCATGCATTAAGAAGAGCAGATATATATTATGATAATAAAACTGGATGGCTAGCAGTAGGGGAAAGAAAAGTTACAGTTATAGATGATGCTTATGAAATTAAAAAAGGTGTCATAATTGTATTAAGAGATCAAGAACTTATGTCCGTTTGGCTTGAGCTTGACCCCAACCTATTAGTAAAATAAGGTGTATTCTTGAAAAATGAATATACCTTTTTAAAAGTTTACTAGTAAAAAAACAATGAATAGGTTATACTAAAGATATATATTTAATTATTCATTTGCAAAATTTACAAAAATTTGGTATAATATATTAGCTAAAAGGATTAATAAAATATAAACATATAAAGTCAGTAAAGGAGATATGGAATATGTCTAAATTACAAATTAAAAATCTACATGTAAGTGTTGAGGGAAAGGAAATATTAAAAGGTGTAAATCTTGAAATGGAAACTGGTGAATTCCATGTTATTATGGGACCTAATGGGACTGGTAAATCTACACTTGCAGCCACTATTATGGGACATTATAAATACGAAGTAACTGAAGGTGAAATTCTTCTTGATGGCGAAGATGTTTTGAAAATGACAGTCGATGAAAGAAGTAGAAAAGGTTTATTCCTTGCTATGCAATATCCAAGTGAAATAGCAGGTGTTACTAATTCTGATTTCATTAAGAGTGCTATGCAAGCAAGACTTGGCAAAGATGAAAGAATTTCTTTATTTAAGTTTATTAAATCACTTGATACAGCTGTAAAAGAACTTAAAATGCGTGAGGATTTACCTCAAAGATATGTTAATGAAGGCTTTTCAGGTGGCGAAAAAAAGCGTAATGAAATCCTTCAAATGAAGTTACTAAAGCCCAAATTTGCTATTCTTGATGAAATTGACTCAGGCCTTGATGTTGATGCCTTAAAAATTGTCGGTGAAAATGTTAATAACATGAAATCAAATGACTTTGGTGCTTTAATTATTACTCACTATGAAAGATTATTAGATTACTTATCAATAGATAAAGTTCATATTTTAATAAATGGTAAGATTGTTGCGGATGGCGGACTAGAACTTATTACTAAGATTGATCAAGAAGGTTATGATTGGATTAAAGAAGAACTAGGTATTGAAGATGAAGAAACTGTACGTCCTAATATCTTAGGTAGTTGTGCTGTTAAACAAAATTTAGGAGATAAAAATGACTAGTGTAGTTACCAAACCTTCAACAAAAGAATATATTATTAGTAATAATTCACCATTAATAAAATATGACTTAGATGAAGAAACAAAAACTGTGACAATTAAGGTTATGCCAAAAGCAAGTGGAAGTATGGTAGTTTACAATACTAAAGATCACGACATTGATTTTACAATGCAAATTGAACTAATGCAAAATGCTGTATTTAAACTATATAACATAACAACAACAGATCACAACGTTAATATAAAAGTATTATGTGATTTAAAAGAAAAAAATAGTTTATTTGAAAACTTAAGTGTTTCTTTAAGTGGTGCTTCATCTAACTATAATAGCTATACTAATATCAATCATTTAGCTCCTAATACAACTAGTGAACTTTCGGTATACGCTATTGCGAAAGAAAAAGCAAATGTTAAACTTGATAACAACGCCTTTATTAAAAAAGGATGCAGTAAAGCTGTTGCTCATCAAAAAGCAAAAGGACTTACACTTGATAAAACTTCATCAATTAAAGCCCTACCAAATTTGTTTATTGATGAATATGATGTAATAGCTAACCACGCTGCATCAATTGGCTCATTAAATCCTGAAGATTTATTTTATTTAATGAGTAGAGGACTAAATAAAGAAGAAGCTTCTAAAATAATTATTATGGGTTTCATTACCCCACTAGTTGAAAAAATAAGTGATAATGAAACTAAAAAAATGATTTTAAATAAATTCTTAGAAAAAGCAATATAAAGAAAGGAGATGTTAATATGAATGAAATAAAGAAAGATTTTCCGGTATTAGTTAATAACCCATCTTTAGTTTATCTAGATTCATGTGCTACATCTTTAAAACCAAAATGTGTAATTGATAAAATTGATGAATACTATGAAAAATATGGTGTTAATGTTAATCGTGGTGTTTATGAATTAAGTTATCATGCTACTTGTGAATATGAAGAAACAAGAGAAATCACTGCTAAGTTTTTAAATGCTAAACCTGAAGAAATAGTTTTTACTAAAGGTGCTAGTAATGGATTAAACTTAATTGCTTCAAGTTATGGCCTTGATAATATTCAAGAAGGTGATGAAATAATTACGAGCGAATTAGAACATCATAGTAATATTATTCCTTGGCAAAATGTTGCCAAACGTAAAAATGCTGTTTTAAAATTTATTGAACTTGATAGTACAGGTAGAATTACAGTTGAAAGTTTCAAAAGAGTATTAACAAATAAAACCAAGGTAGTAGCAATTACATATGTATCAAATGTTATGGGATACATTACCCCAATAAAAGAAATTATAGATCTTGCTCATAGCGTAGGTGCTGTAGTAGTTGTTGATGCTGCTCAAGCAGTACCTCATATGAAAATAGATGTTAAAGCATTAGATGTTGATTTCCTTGCTTTTTCAGCTCATAAAATGTTAGGCCCTACCGGATTTGGCATTATGTATGGCAAATATGATTTACTTCAAAAAATGAAACCAATTGAATTTGGTGGAGATATGAATGACAATGTAGATTTGTATGAATCTCATTATAAAGATGCTCCATACAAATTTGAAACAGGTACTCCACCTATTGCGGAGGCGATTGCCTTTAAAGAAGCAATTAAATATATTGAAAATTATGGATATGACAAGATTCAAAAAACAGAAAAAGAACTAACAAGATATGCGGTAGAAGAGTTACTAAAAATACCCAATGTTACAGTATATAATCCAACTGTTGAAACAGGTACAATTGCTTTCAACATTAATAATGTACATCCTCATGATGCCGCAACGTTTTTTGATCAAGAACATATTGCTTTAAGAGCAGGACATCATTGCGCTCAACTAATCACCAAATGGTTAGAATGCGTTGGTACACTTAGAGCCTGTTTCTATTTATACAACGATTTAGAGGATGCTAAAAAGTTTGTAGAAGCCGTTAAAGGTGCGGCTGAATATTTTAAGGAGTGGTAATAATGAATAATTTATCAAATCTATATGGTCAAATAATTAGTGAGCATCGTAAATTTCCACGCAACAAAGGTTTAATAGAAGGCTATAAAACTCTAAGACTTAAAAATCCTTCATGTGGTGATGATGTGACTGTTCAAGTAGATGTTAAAGATGGCATTATTAAAGATGTTAGACATGATGGTACAGGATGTGCTATTTGCTGTTCTTCTGCCTCAGTAATGAGTGAGGTGTTAAAAGGAAAAACAGTTAAAGAAGCAGAAAGTATTATTAATGACTTTTATGAATTAATAAAAGGTAATATGCCTGAGGATGAAGACCGTTTAGAAGAAGCAATTGTTTATATTAACATTCATAATTTTCCTCCACGTGCTAAGTGTGCAACTTTGTCATGGCGTGCGGCCGGAGCTTTACTACTTGGTGAAGAAGGAGAAAAAGAAGAACATGAATGACGAAAGAAAAGATATAAGTCAAATAGTAGGTGATTATAAGTACGGCTTTAAAACTGAAGTTGAAAATGTTTATGATACTGGTCATGGAATAAATGAAGATGTTGTTAGAAAAATATCACAAATGAAAAATGAGCCAGACTGGATGTTGGACATTAGACTTAAAGCCTACCATGAATTCGCAAAAATGAATTGGCCAAAATTTGGTCCAAATCTTGATAGTATTAATTTTGATGAATATATATATTATATTAAATCAAGCAAGAAAGTTGAAAAAGACTGGAATGAAGTGCCTAAAGCAATTAAAGATACATTTGATAAATTAGGTATAAGAGAAGCTGAACAAAAGTATCTAGCAGGAGTATCTACGCAATTTGAATCAGAAGTTGTATATCACAATACAATTAATGAATTAGAAAAATTAGGAGTATTATTCTGTGATACTGATACTGCTGTTAAGAAATATCCTGAAATAGTTAAAGAGTATTTCGCAAAAGTAGTACCATATACTGATAACATGTTTGCTGCGCTAAACACAGCAGTATGGAGTGGTGGATCATTTATATATGTTCCAAAAGGTGTAAAACTAGAAAAGCCACTACAATCATATTTTAGAATTAACACCGAATTAATGGGACAATTTGAAAGAACGTTAATTATTGTAGATGATGAAGCTAGCCTTCATTATGTTGAAGGATGTACAGCTCCTCAATATTCTGCTTACTCACTTCATGCGGCTGTAGTCGAAATATATGTAAAAGAAAAAGCATATTGTAGATATTCTACTGTTCAAAATTGGTCTAACAACATAATTAATCTTGTAACTAAGAGAGCTTTAGTAGAAAAAGAAGGACATATGGAATGGATTGATGGTAACATTGGTTCTAATATTAATATGAAATACCCTGCTTGCATTTTAGTTGGTGAAAAAGCCAAAGGCACGACCGTATCAATAGCTTTTGCTGGTAGTGGCCAAATTCAAGATACAGGTGCTAAAATGATTCATCTTGCACCTAATACAACTAGTCAAATTATTTCTAAATCTATTTGTCGTGGTGGTGGTAAAGTAAATTACCGTGGTACGGTTAGACTTGCTAAAAATGCCGAGAACTCCAAATCACATGTAGAGTGTGATACCATTATTTTAGATGAAACATCAACTAGTGATACAGTTCCAACAAATATAGTTGAAAATGATACTTCATATATTGAACATGAAGCAACAGTGTCTAAAGTTAATGAAGAACAATTATTCTATTTAATGAGTAGAGGGCTAACTGAAGCAGAAGCAACAGAAATGATAGTTATGGGCTTTATTGAACCTTTCGCAAAAGAACTTCCAATGGAATATGCGGTAGAACTTAATCAACTAATAAAACTAGAGATGAAAAATTCAATAGGTTAATAAAAAAGTGATTCAAATTGAATCACTTTTTGTTTTCCAACCAATTTAATAGTATAAATAATTATTTTTATTTAATAATATAAATGGTGATAAAATGAATAAAAACAAATCAATATGGGAAGATACTGTAACTCTTCCTTCCTTTAATTCTCTTAATAGTGATATTGAAACAGATATTTTAGTTGTTGGTGGAGGTATTACTGGTATTCTTACAGCTTACTACCTCAAACAAGCAGGATTTAATGTAGTGCTAGTTGAAAAAAATAAGATTGGATCTGGTGCAACCAAGAATACAACTGCAGTAGTAACTTCACTTCAAGATACACTATATCAAGATAGAGTCAAAAAATTAGGATATAAAAAAGCAAGACTATATTTAACAGCCTCAATGGACGCAATTCTAGAATACAAGAATTTAAGTAATAAATATAACTTTGATTATGAAGAAATACCTGCATATATGTATACTTGCACAAATAGTGAAAAATTAATTCATGAACAAAATGTTCTAAAATCCCTAGAATTTGACACGCAAATATTAGATAAAGTAAAACTACCATTTGATATTCAAAATGCAATAATGTACCCAAAACAAGCCCAAATCAACGCTCTAAAACTAATTAGTGAATTAGCTAAAGAACTTAATATTTATGAACATACGGAAATAAGAAAAATTACATCAAAGTATGCATATACTGATAAATTTAAAATTAAAGCCAATAAGATAATACTAGCTATTCACTTTCCATTTATTGATCATTTAGGCATGTACTATGCAAAAATGTATCAAACAAAATCATATGTTATTGCGGCGAAGACAAAAACTAAACTTGACGGCGCATATATTAGTGATGTAAGTGGTGGGCTATATTTTAGAAAATATCATGACTACATCTTAATAGGTGGTAATGATCGAAAAACAGGTGATAAGGGTGTAAATTTTAAAAACATAAGACAATTCATTAAAAAGAATTATCCTGACGCTAATATAGAATATGAGTGGGTAAACCAAGACTGTATGACATTAGATGATATACCGTATATTGGACCATATAGTAATTTTTCTAAAAACACTTTTATCGCAACAGGCTTTAATCTTTGGGGAATGACTAATGCCATGATTGCGGCGAAAAATTTAACTAAGTTAATGTTAAACAAAGAAACTGAATATACAAAATTATTTAATCCAAATAGAGTAGTAATAAATAAACAACTATTTACAAATCTTGGTAGATATATGAAGAATCTTCTAACTATTTCAAATAAGAGATGTACCCATTTAGGTAGTGCTCTTAAATGGAATGAAGAAGAAGGCGTATGGGAATGTCCATGCCATGGTTCAAAATATGAAAGTGATGGTACACTTATTAGTGAACCTGCAACAACAAATATGACAAACAAAAGCACATCTATATAGATGGCTTTTTAAACTTTTATTTCAATAGATAAAAATAAGTCAAATTATTTTTAGTAAAATCATTTTGACTAAAAGTATTGACAATTCTATTCTAATATTATATAATATATGTAGTAGGAGGAGTTATATATGAAATTTATCGGAAGACAAGAAGAACTTAAAAGATTAAAACATATCATTAATAAAGATTCACAAGAAAATGTTTTAATATATGGAAGACGAAGAATTGGAAAAAGTTTTTTAATTAAAAAAGCTTTAGAATCATATGAGGGAATTGTAATTAATTATCAATGTATGGAAAAAAATGTTGTTGACACACTTAGTGATTTAACCAGTATTATTAGAGAAAAATTTAATATTGAATATAATATAACATTTAGAAACTTTGAAGAAATTTTAGATTTTCTTTTTAAAAGTAATAAAAAAGTCGTACTAGTCCTCGATGAATATCCATATTTATTAAAAAAAATTGATGGAGTTAATAGTATCATTCAAAATAAAATAGATACTTATAAATTTGATAGTAAACTAAAATTAATACTATCTGGTTCACAAATTGATATAATGTTGAATATTATTAAGCACGATAGTCCGTTATATGGAAGATTTTCAGAATCAATTCATTTAAAGGAACATGACTACTATGAATCCTCTTTGTATTATCCTAACTATAATAATGAAGAAAAATTATTACTTTATTCAGTATTTGGTGGTGAACCAATCTATAATTCTAAAATTGATCAAACAAAAACACCAGATGAAAATATTATAGAGTTAATGGTGAAAGAAAATTCATATTGTGAGTTAATGATTAATAATGTTTTAAAAACAGAATTAGGAAAAATAGAATACGCAAACGATGTTATCTTGGCTATTGCTAGTGGCCTCAAAAAAAATGATGATATAGTGAGAAAAAGCCATGTAGAGTCTACATCTAAAATAGCCTATATCTTGGATGCACTGCAATCACTTGACTTAATAGAAAAAAAATTTCCAATAAATGCTGAAAAAAATAAAAAGAAAACAATGTATTATATAAAAAGCAATGCCTTAAAGTTTTATTATTGCTATATATTTAAAAATTATAATATAAGAAGCGTTGTAGAAATAAATGAGTTTTACGATACAATAATAAAACCAAAATTAAATGAAATATATATTCCAAAAATATTTGAAGATGTAACCAAGCAATATCTAATAAAACTTAATAAAGCCAAGAAACTAACACCTTCTTTTATGGAAATTGGTACCTACTGGTATGATGACAAACAAAATAAAGTAAATGGCCAATTTGATGTTGTAACTAACGATAGCAATGGTTATATATATTATGAAGTAAAATATACTAATGCTAAAATAGATGATAGGGTTGTTAGAGAAGAAAAAGAGCAACTACAAGCATTAAAATTGGAATATTATAAATTAGGATTTGTATCAAAAACAGGATTTAATATAAGTAATCCTAATGATTATATTTTGATTAGTTTAAATGATATATATGGTGAGACGAGGTAAATATAATGAAAACTACATATGATAAGATTAGATGGGGCCTTCTAGCAGTAATATATATTCTATTTATAACATGGGGAAAATCAAATGTTCCTATAATAATAAACAGTTTATTACTTCTATTGTTGTTAGTAATAAAATTTAATTGGTGTAAAAAACATAAAGCTCAAATAAAAAAGTATCAATGGTTATATATACTAGAAGATATATGTTTAATTGGTACATTCATTCTTTTATTTTTTACCATCAAAAAGCATGTTTATCCAGGGTTTACCAATGTGATATATTCAATTGCATTAGTATTGCCAATGCTTCCAGTAATAATAACAACATATTTAAATAGTAAAATAGAAGATGAAGAGAAAAATACAAAAAAAGAAGATGATTAGTAATTACTAGTTATCTTCTTTTTTCTTAACTATGAGTTTAGTAGTATTGAAATATTTAATATAGCTATTTAGATAGTTTTGTGCCTTTTTTACTTAAAACGCTAGATGAAAAAACTTTAAGATATTGTGCATTTGCTTGTTTAGATAAAATTGCTTGTTTTATGGCAATATCAATTAGTTTAGGGAAACTAATGCCTGCTTTATCAAATAGATAAAAGGCAAAAGAACCAGGTATTGTGTTAATCTCGTTAATATATATATTATTAGTAGTAACATCTAATATACAATCAATTCGAACTACACCTTTCATATCTAAAACATAATATGCCTTAGTACATATATCTTTAATGTACTGTTCCATTTTATCACTAATGATTGCAGGAATAATACGATTGGATGAATCATCTAATTTATCAATTCGCTCATACTTATCAGTAAATGAAAGAATTTCATCAAATTTTTTAACTTCCTCAATACAAGAATATTTGATATTGTTTCCTTCTTTATATAAAGCAAGGTTATATTCTTTAAAATCAGTTAATTTAGGCTCTATTAAAAGCCTAGGTCCAAACTTTAATCCTTCTTCAATTCCTTTTCTTAAAGTATCTTCACTATTAGCGGTAGTAATTCCAATACTTGAACCAAGTCTAGCTGGTTTGATAATAACAGGATAATTGATTTTTTCACTAATTTCTTTTAAAATTTCGGGATAATATGTATCGCAAGTCATTTTAACAAATGGAAGAGTAGGAATATTTTCCGCTTGTAAGATTTGCTTAGTATAGATCTTGTCTTGGGCGATACTAGAAGAGGTTAGACAAGAAGAAGTATATGGGACATTTAGTAAATCTAAGAAGGCACTAATTGTTCCATCTTCAGTTCCATCACCGTGTAAAACGGGAATAAATACATCAATTTCTTTAGATTTACCCTTTTTGTTAACTGTTTGATAATGTACTTTTCCCTTTTTTTGATAGAAGTATATTTGGCTACATTTGTTGAAGTTACTATTTTTATAAGTAATAAGATCTTCAAGTATTTTACCAGTTAACCAAATGTTTTCTTTGGTGAGATAAAAAATGGTAGGTTCATATTTATCCTTATTTAAAGCATGATATACTTGTAATCCAGACAAAATAGATATATCGTGTTCTACTGATTTTCCACCAATAATAATTCCAATTTTTAATTTATTATTCATATTTACCTTTCTAAGAAGTTATCTGGTAAGTCGTTTTCAATTAAAAGATTAACTTCTTTATTTTTATATTTATTTTTAAAATGATTAAATGCTTCATTAAAACTATCAAACGTATAATAAGGTTGATTGTTTTTATCTAGAACTTGTTGATAATATACTGACATTTTATTTTTAACTAAATAAATATCATCAAAATTATTCAACAACTTTTCAGCAATATTTGTGTTAATTTCTCCACTTAATTTGCCTGCATCGACAATGCCTGGTGTAATGATTACTCTAGGATGGGTTGTTAACTTCATGATGTCTATTGCGTTTTTGAAACCCCTAAAGTTTGAATTATAACTATCGTCATAAATGTGAATGTTTTCGATTTCTTTATATTCTAAACGATGAGGTATAGGATTTAACAACTTAATCTTTTTACAAAAGTCATCATTACTAATAAATATGTTATATTTTCGTAAAGCTTTAACTACACCATAGGCAATAAGAATATTATAAACATTATGGATGCCTAAAAGTTTTGTTTCAATCTTTAGATTTTCCTCACCACAAACAATAATAAAAGTAATGTTATCTTTACATAGGTTAATATCTTTTGCATATATATTGTTATCTTCATTTATACCAACATAACAGGTATCTCTAATAGTAATAATTTGTTTATTTTTAATCAGAGAATTATCACCATTTAAGATTAAAGATTTATTAAATCCCATTGTTTCAATAATTTCAAATTTAGCTTTTAACACATTGTCAATAGTATTAAAAGTCTCTAAATGTTGAGGCCCAACCTCGGTAATACAAGCAATATGGGGCCTTAAAAAATGAGACATTTCTCTAATTTCACCTAAATGATTTGTTCCAAGTTCACAAACGAAAATTTCACTATTTGGTTTAATGTTGTCATTTATAGTTCTGGTAATTCCTAAAAGAGTGTTATATGATTTTGGTGTCGCAACAGTTAAATAATCATCTTTAAGTATATGAGTTATTATGTTTTTAGTGGTGGTTTTACCATAACTTCCAGTTATTGCGATTTTAATTAAACTTTTATTTTGAAGTAATTTTGCTTTAGCTTGTTTAATGTAATAATTATTAATTAGTTTTTCAATAGGATGATTAATATAGTTACATCCAATAATGAGTAATGGTATAAATAAATTTACCAGTATAAAAGCATAATAGTAATTTAGCGGAATAAAAAGTAAAAGAATTAAACAAATAATATAAGTTAAAATAAGTCGTAAAATCCTTTTTGTTATTTTAAGCTTTATAATGTATTTTGGTGGTTTAATTACCATAATTAAACACAAAATAAGATTAATAATAGTTAGATATGGATTTGTTATTAAACTAAATATAGTAACAAAATAGATAAACCACATTAACTTATTACAAGAATATAATTTAGGAATAGTTTTAATATACTTTTTAGTGTCATAATGATATTGTTGGTACATGTTTAAAGAATGGTTTAATAATAGTATGTATAAAATAATTAAAACCATTAAATTAAATAGTTCAAAAAACCACATTAATTATCAACCTCTAAGAATTTTTTCAATACCAACTTAAAATAGTTTTTACGTTCCAAATAAGGGAAATGACCTACATCATCAAAGGTTACAAGACCACTATTTGGTATTTTTTTATGCATATATAAAGCATCCGTATAAGGTGTTTCCTCATCATCTCTACCCCAAATGATTAATGTTTCAACACTAATATGAGATAAATACTTTTTAAGATCTTCTTTAATAACTTTTGAAAGAGTTCCCTTCATAACAGCACTAGAGGCAATATAATCACTACTGCCACTAGAAGTAGTTAGCTGATTGTATTTAGCAATATTCTTTGTTTTTCGATAATAGTATTTCAAATATTTGTATTTTAAAATACTAAAAGATTGTTTTATAGTTCGGCGCTTCCTAATTCCAGCACTATCAACGAGAATTAGTTTATTAATATTTTTACTAATACTTGCATATTTAATCGCAATTCTTCCACCAAATGAATGACCTAAAATAATAGGGTTTTCGATTTGTAGTTCTTCAATAAAAGTACATAAAAAATGAACGTAATTACTTAGGTTGTAGGCATATCTCGGTTCATCGCTATTGCCAAATCCAGGTAAATCAATCATATAAATTGTATAACTACTTTCAAGATATTTACTAACATAATCAAAAGTATGAAGATTAGTTCCCCAACCATGTAGTAAAATAAGTGGTGGGCCCATCCCTTTAATATCATAGTTAATTTTTAATTTATCATATATGTATTCCATAATAACCTCGCTTCACATTATCATATTCAGAAAATGTCAAAAAGATAACAAATTTCAGTTATCTTTCAGTTTAAATTATTTACTTTTAACATTACTTATAGTATAATAAATATTGGAGTGCTAAATTATGGAAAAAATAATTAATGATTTAAAGAGAAAACTAAATAGAGAAAAAGCTTTAGTAGCTTGTTCAACTGGCGTTGATTCAATGGTTTTACTTCATTTAGCAATTAAAGCTTTACCGATTACACAAATAGTGGTGGCTCACGTTAATCATCAAAAAAGATTACAATCAGAAATTGAAGAAGCGTATATTAAAAAATTTTGTGATGAACGCGGTATAAAATGTTACGTTATGAGACTAGATCATATCGATGATGGTAATTTTCAGTCTATTGCGAGAAATAAGAGATATAAATTTTTTGAAGATATCGCAAAAAAAGAAAACATCAAGTATATTTTATTGGCTCACCATGCAAATGATAACCTAGAAACTATTATTATGAGATTACTAAAATCATCATCATTAAAAGGGTATGGTGGTATTGAAAAAGAAACTATATATCATAATAATATTTTGTATCGTCCACTACTTGAACTTCCAAAAACAAAAATAAAAGAATATGCGTCATTAAATAATATTGAATATTATGAAGACAGTAGTAATAGTGAACTCGATTATACAAGAAATAGAATAAGACATTTAATAACACCAATTCTTTTAGAGGAAAACCCCAATTTATATAGTGCAATCAATTATTATAGTCAAACAATTTTAAGTGCAAATGAAATAATTGAAAAGGAAGAGATTGCCTTTATAAAAGATAAAATAATGGTAAATAATAAAAATGATATTATAACTTACCAGTTGTCACGTCAAGATTATTTAAGTTTATCACTATTTATGAGGCGTCAAGTTATTTTTAGATTATTAAAAAAATATAATTTATCACATCAATGTATTACAGAAATCGAAAAAAAGATTTTGTCACAAAAAACAAATTTGGTAAGTGCAATTACCCCACAACTAGCGTTAATTAAAGAATATGATACAATCAAATTTACTGAAGAAAGTATTATACCACTTGAATATAAACGAATAATTGATAAAGAAGGTATATATGATTTACCAGATAATAGAAAAGTTATAGTTAGTAAAAATAATTGTAATTTTATCACACCTCACAAAGAATTATGTTATAATATAGAAAGATTGCCGGTAATCATAAGAAATAGAGAACCTGGTGATAAAATAGCTAATAAATTAGTGAGTGATTTTCTAACAAAGTACAAAATACCTTATTTAACCAAAAAGAATATTTTATTACTTTGTGATGAAGACAATAAAGTTTTAGCTGTACTTGGCTATAAAGGAGGAAAATAATGGCGGAAGTAAATAATAATAGTCCAAAACGTAAATTTGGATGGGGAAGTTTATTTATGCTTCTCATTATCGCTTTAGTAATTTTTGGAATTATTAGAGCAGTACTAGGTACTGGTAGTAAGACTGAAGAAGTTGATCCTGCAACATTCTTAAATAGAATTAGTGCAGATGGTACAACATTAAATGCGGATATACCTTACTTAAGTATAAATAGTAAAAGCGCAACTGGTGATAACAATGGTTATTATGTAATCACTGGTAAATACAAAAAAGATCAAGGTGGAGAGTATACTAATTTTACAACTATACTTTATGCTTCTGATTATAAAGAATTATTAGAATATGCAAAAGAAGTAAAAAGATTGAACTTAGATAAAGATGCGGCAAACTATTTTGATTTTAATACACCTGAGCTAAATTCTTCATTCAGCATTTTAAGTTTAATCAGTATTATTTTACCAATTTTCTTATGTGTTGGTCTTGTTATTTTTATCATTAGAAGTGGTAACAAATCAAATAATCAAGCATTTGATTTTGGTAAGAGTCGTGCAAGACTTAGCCGTAAATCAGGTACAACATTTAAAGATGTAGCAGGTCTTCAAGAAGAAAAAGAAGAAATGATTGAAATTGTTGACTTCTTGAAAAATCCTAAGAAGTATTTCGAAATGGGTGCAAGAATTCCTAAAGGTATCCTATTAGTAGGTCCTCCAGGAACAGGTAAAACCCTACTTGCTAGAGCTGTAGCAGGTGAGGCAAATGTTCCATTCTTCACAATTTCAGGTTCAGATTTCGTTGAAATGTTTGTAGGTGTCGGTGCAAGCCGTGTTCGTGATATGTTTAAGACCGCAAAACAAAACGCTCCATGCATTATCTTTATTGATGAAATTGATGCAGTTGGACGTCAACGTGGTACAGGTCTTGGTGGTGGACATGATGAAAGAGAACAAACACTTAACCAACTACTTGTTGAAATGGATGGTTTTGGTACTAATACTGGTATTATCGTTATGGCCGCAACAAACCGTGCGGATATCTTAGACCCAGCCCTACTTAGACCAGGAAGATTTGATAGACAAATTCATATTTCACTTCCTGATGTAAATGCAAGAGAAGAAATCTTAAAAGTTCATGCTCGAAACAAACACTTATCTCCAAGAGTAAATCTAATGGATATCGCTAGACGTACTCCAGGATTTAGTGGAGCTGATCTAGAAAACTTACTTAATGAAGCAGCCCTTCTTGCGGCTAGAGAAAATTGTCGTGAAATTAAAATCTACCATATTGATGAAGCTGTCGATAGAGTAATGATGGGTCCTGCTAAGAAATCTAAGAAATATACGGATACTGAAAAAGCTTTAGTTGCTTATCATGAATCAGGTCATGCGGTTATTGGTATTAGATTAAAATATGCTGCTGTTGTTCAAAAAATAACAATTGTTCCTCGTGGTGATGCTGGTGGATATAACTTAATGACTCCTGCTGAAGAAACATTCTTACAAACAAAACAAACTTTAACAGCTCAAATCACAAGTTTACTTGCTGGTCGTATTGCTGAACAAATGGTGTTTAACCAAATGACAACAGGTGCACATGACGACTTTAGAAAAGCAACAGCTATCGCACGTGCAATGGTAACTGAATATGGTATGAGTAGTTTAGGCCCAGTTCAATACGAACGCAATAGTTCACAAGTATTCTTAGGACGTGACTATATGTCGGATAAAAACTTCTCAGATCAAGTTGCTCTTGAAATCGATAATGAAGTACGTAAGATTATTAATGAATGTTACGAACAAGGTGAACAAATTCTAAAAGACAATAGACAACTTCTAGATTTACTTGCTAAACACTTAGTTGAAATCGAAACATTAACAAAAGAAGATATTGATGAACTTGTTAATACTGGTCGCCTAAATTGGTGGGAAAAGAAAAAAGCAAAAATGGCAGAAGCTGAAGCTAGTCGCCTTGAAGCCATTGATCAAGCTGAACAAAAAGCTGTAAATGAACTTGAAGGAAACAACCAATCAAACGAAAGTGAACCTAAATAATGAGATTAGATAAATATCTAAAAGTGTCAAGATTAATTAAACGAAGAACCTTAGCTAAAGAAGCCAGCGAAGCTGAAAGAGTTTATGTAAATAACTTGCCAGCCAAACCAGCTAAAGAACTTAAGGTTGGAGATTTAATTAAAATTCAATACGGAAGAAAAATAATTGAAGTTAAAGTTACTTCATTAGTTGATTCAACCAAAAAGGCTGATGCAAGTTTAATGTATGAACTAGTGTCAGAACAATTAATAAATTAAATATTAAAAAGGGTAATAACAATAATATAGTCGTTATTATCCTTTTTCTTAGAAAGGAATATTATGAGAATAATACTTGCGTCAAACTCACCAAGAAGAACCGAAATACTAAATCTTGCGGGAATTAAACATTTAGTTATACCCTCAAAAATAGAAGAACAAATTGATAACAATTTAACACCAGAAGAAGTAGTAATGGAGTTATCATACCAAAAGGCAACTGATGTATTTAAAAATTATCCTAATGATATTGTCATAGGAGCAGATACAATAGTAGTAATAGATAATGAAATTCTTGGTAAACCCAAAGAATACATAGATGCATTTAATATGCTTAAAAAATTATCAAACAAAACTCATAAAGTGATAACTGGTGTAAGCATCATAAGTAAAGAAAAAAAGGAGAAGTTCTACGAAACTTCCTGTGTTACATTTAATGAAATGACAGATCAAGAAATAGATAATTATATTCATAGTGAATATATATATGATAAGGCTGGTAGCTATGCTATACAAGGCAGCTGTTGTAAATATATTAGAGGAATAACTGGTGATTACTATAATATTATGGGGCTTCCTATTTCAGCAGTCTATCAAAAAATAAAAGATAAGATTGAGTAGTACATTCATTTCGACTAAATAATCCCTTAAAGTCTTAGTGAATAACCATTAATTAAAAAACAAAAGTTGTTACTGATGTTATGCAAAATATTTGCATTATTATTAATACTATGATATAGTTAGGGTGTATTAAGTAACATTTCCTAAGTTTGCTTTATAACACTCTTAAGAAAACACATAATGACTAGAAATAAGCACTCCTAGGAAAAGGGGGCTTTTTTTGCCTAAAAATAGATTATTATATATAACTATATATTATAATGGTGAGAAAGCATACTATGGGAGGTACTATATGAAGATTTATTTAGTATTAATGCGAATTATCAAAGAGTTGTCAGAATAAAAGTATATTAACTTAATCTAAGAATAAAAGAAAGGATTAAATAAAAATGAAGAAAATAATAGTATTATTTATGATGCTTATATTAAGTATA
>UQAI01000010.1 GCA_900538885.1 uncultured Mollicutes bacterium | reverse complement strand
CAATTATTATTAATGAAAGTGAACTTCAAGTAGGCTATAATAATGAAGATATAACTATTTTCTTGCCTAAAGAACTAAGAAATAGTGATGTATTTTAAGCCTTCAGTAAAGATGACAATTAGGACCATATGGCCCTTTTTTTTATTTTTTTACAAAAAAATAGTATTATTAAAACATACAAAATTAACAAATTTATACCAATTTAGCTATAAAAAACAGTTAAAATCAAAAAGTCAAAAAAACAAAAAAAATGCAAAGTAAACGTTTTCATTGATTTTTTTCAAAAAAAATGTTGCACTTATTTTTTTTGTGTGATATAATGGTAGCATAAAAAAATGAAAGGATGTTAAATTTATGAAAATGAAAAGATTATTTGGTTTTTTCCTTGCTTCATTGGCTATGGTTACAGTTGTAAGTTGTAAACCTGACAACCCTAGACCTGAAGAAAAGGTATATACTTATAATACGTATACAGCTATTTCTCCAACTAACTGGAATGAGCTTACGTATCAAGATAACAATGACACACAAATTATGAGCTATATTGGTAGTTCATTCTTCAGCTATGATTTCAAGTTTGACGCAAAAGGCGAAATCATTCCTGGTGAATTTGTGATTAGATATGATGCAGCTACAAAATTAGAAGATGTTTCTGCTAAATATGTAGGCAGCAAATGGGGTATCCCAGAAGGTGCTACTGCACGTGCTTATAAGATCACTTTAAGAAATGACCTTAAGTGGGAAGATGGCACTGCTATTAAAGCAGAAGATTTTGTTTATTCAATGGAAGAACAATTAAATCCTCTATTTAAGAATTACCGTGCTGATAGTTTCTATGTTGGTTCAACTATTATTCACAACGCAGAAAATTATGTTAAACAAGGTTCTTACAACTATGCATTAATGATTCCTAGTGTGGCTGATGAATATTACGTAGCATATGGTCCTGAAACATCTGGTTTCCAAGTTTCTGCAGAAGGTACTCTCCAAGTTGTTGCTGGCGAAGTTGTTAAAGACGTTGTTATTAACGTTAATGATGGTGGTAGCTGGGGTTCAAATGGCATTAATGCTTATTACAAAGCTGGTTACTTAGCAGGCAATGAAGAAGTTAACACTGCAATTGGTAACTTAATTAAGGCTGCTGATTCAAATGGTTATGTTAAATTAACTGTTGAACGTGCAAATGCATTATGCGAAGCTATAGCTATTTTACAAGGTTATGAAAGTGCAGCTAAATACGCAGAAGCAGTTGGTAGTTATGCATATCAAGAATGGCAAGAATTCTGTTACTATGGTTATGTTTTTGAAAAAATGGATTTCTCAGAAGTTGGTTTATTCGTTGGCGATACTGAATACGAATTAGTAATGGTATTAGACAAAGCTTTAGATTTATTAAAAGAAGATGGCTCATTATCATATAAAGCAGCTTACAATATGTCAAGTCTTCCACTTGTTCATAAAGGCAGATATGAAGCTAACAAACATGCTCCTCAAGAAGGTTCAACATTGTGGACTTCAAGTTATAATTCTAACAAAGATACAACTATGTCATGGGGCCCTTACAAATTAACTTATTATCAAGAAGGTAAACAATATATTCTTTCAAGAAATACAAATTGGTATGGTTACAATATGCCTGAAAATAAAGGTAAATATCAAACTGATAGAATCGTTTGTGAAACTATTAAAGAATGGGGTACTGCGTGGTTAGCATTCTTAAAAGGTGAAATTGATAGTATTGGTATCGATGTATCAATCTCTACTGATTATAAAGAAAGTGAACGTGCTATTAATACTCCAGATGATTTCGTTGCTTCATTACAATTACAATCAAATGTTGAAGAATTAAAGAAACGTGAATCAGAAGGCGTTAATAAAACAATCCTTGGTTATACTGAATTTAGAAAAGCATTATCATTAAGTATTGACCGTGCTGAATTTACTAGAAAGACTACTACAAGTTCACGTGCAGGATTTGGTCTATATAACCAAATGCATTACTACGATGTTGCTAATGGTGGTGTTTATAGAAATACTGACGAAGCAAGAAAAGTTCTTTGTGAAATTTATGCAGTTGATCCTTCTAAATATCCTTCACTAGAAGAAGCTGAAAAAGCAATTACAGGTTATAACATTGCGGAAGCTCGTAGACTTGTTGAAGAAGCTTATAACAAAGCATTAGCAGCTGGTGATATTAAAGCTACTGATAAAGTTGTTTTAACACTTGGTACAGGTGCAATTAATGAAGTTGTAACTAGAAGATTTGACTTCTTAAAATCATCTTGGTTAGAACTTGTTAAAGGTACTTCACTAGAAGGTAGACTTGACTTTGAAGTTAAAGATTTCGCAGATAAATGGTCAGATGATTTCCGTGATGGTTTATACGATGTATGTATGGGTGGCTGGACAGGTGCAGCTTGGGATCCAGGATACTTCCTATTAGCTTACTTATCACCAAGTTACATGTATTCAAAAGCATGGGATACTTCATCAGTTGAAATGACTTTCACAATGAAAGGCGTTGCAGAAGATGGTGGTGACATCACAGCAACAATGCCATTAATGACTTGGTATAACTGCTTAAATGGTGCTGCTGGTGCTCCTTATAATTGGAGTTCAAGTGCAATTCCTGAATCTAAACGTTTACAATTAATCGCAGCTCTTGAACAACAAATTTTATCAGTTTATTATACAGTTCCACTATATAATAACTATGCATCAAGCTTATTATCATGGAAAGTTGAATATGCTACAACTGAATATAATACATTCATGAGTTATGGTGGTATTAGATATATGACTTATAAATACTCTGATGCTGAATGGAAAGCGGAAGTTGCAAAACAAGGCGGAGAACTTAACTATAAGTAAAAATTGATTGATAACATAGAATGGGGCAGTTAGAAATAATTGTCCCATACTTTAATGTAAAGGTAGAAAAATAAACGAAAAAAGGAGAAAGATATTATGTATATGTTTAAATATATCTTAAAAAGAATTGGCTTAATGCTTATGACTTTTGCGATTATTGTTTCAATATGCTTTATATTAATAAAATTATTACCTATATCCTTTCAAGCTGGATTTGGCCAAGATAAAAATAAACTTCAAGAGTTATACGCGGCAAGGGGTTATGACAAGCCAATCCTATACCAACTGTTTATTTATGTAAAAAGAATCATCACACAAGGTGATTTTGGTATTGGTACTAATATTTATTTTAATAAATCAGTAACAACAGTATTCGGAGAATTTTTACCTCCAACTATCTTAATTAATATTTATTCATCAATCATCGCTATTCCAATCGGTATAGGTCTAGGAATTTTTGCAGCATTAAAGAAAAATAAATGGCAAGATCATGTAATTAGTACCGGTGTTATGCTATTAATTTCAGTACCATCATTTGTTTATGGTGTATTAATTCTATATTTCTTATGTTTTAAAGCGGGTTTATTCCCACTTAAGATGGATAGTGGATATGATTATTTTAGTTGGTCGATGTTTAAGTCGATGTTTCCAGCAACATTAAGTTTGTCACTTGGCTCAATTGCTGGATATACACGTTATACACGTGCTGAACTTACAGAGGTCTTAACAAGTGAATTTATGTTGCTAGCCAGAACTAAAGGCTTGACAAAGTCACAAGCAACAGTAAGGCATGCATTGAGAAATGCGATGGTGCCAATTTTTCCATCTATAATAGGTGAATTTATAGGTGTATTACAAGGATCACTAGTAATTGAAAATATTTTTGCAATACCTGGTGTTGGTCATTTATATTTATCAGCGATAAACGCTAAAGACTATGACTTCTTTATGTTTATATCAGCTTTCTACACATTAGTAGGACTTGCTGCTGGACTTGTAATTGACTTGTCATATGGTATTATCGATCCAAGAATAAGAATGGGGGCGAAGTAAATGAGACCTGAAGAATATAATATTCCAAAAGAGAAACTAGTCTTTAGAAAACAAAGTAAAGACATTCATGATCAAAAACTTCAAACCAAACCAGTTGGATATTTCAAAGATGCTTGGTATCGTTTTAGAAAAAATAAAGCATCTATCGTTGCAACTATAATTATTGGTATATTAATTCTTTTCGCAGTTATTGTTCCATTTACTTCAAAATATAAAGTTTCATATAGTGATGAACCAGGTTACCCTACTTTTTCTAATGTTTTACCTAAGAGTAAAATCTTTAGTGCATTAGGTGCTAATTTTTGGGATGGCTGTAAAAACAATGAAGTAAATACAAGTACTTTTTGGAAGTACAAAGCAATTGAAACAGAACTAGGACACGAAGTAATTAAAAATGGCAAGTATGAAAAAGTGAAAAATAAGCAAAACTCATTCAGTAAGAATCCAAATTATAAATTAAGAGAAAATTCTTACTATAAACAAGGTGCAATTTATAAACAATTTACTTTAGAAGAATATCAAAAACTTCAAGCTTATCAAGATGAATATAATACTCAAGTTATATATCCATATTATGCTAACACATCATCTACTGATTCTAATGAAGCCAATTTCTGGTATGAACGCGAAAAGAAAAATGGTATTCAAGTTCCTAAGTTTGATGAAAGCGGAAACTTTATTCCACTTTATGAAAAATTAGTAAGAAAAACTACTAATAGTGCAGGCGAAACAATTGAATATACATATAATGACTATTACACTAGTAAAATGCGTATCGAGGAAAATGGTGCAAAGATTTACTCTTATGCAAGCGCAAAACAAAATGATGAAATGTTTGAAGTTCGTGTTGACTATTATGAATACTACATTTATTATCATAAAGTAATTAGACAAGACAAAGTAAAAGAACCTTACTTCCTATTTGGTACCACATCAGCTGGCCAAGATATTCTTACATGTCTTGCAAGCGGTGCTCGTTTCAGTTTAATTCTTGCGGTTGTTGTTGCAACTGTTAACCTTGTTATTGGCGCAATTATTGGTGCAATCGAAGGTTATTATGGTGGTAAAATTGATATAATCCTAGAACGTATAATTGATATTTTAGGTTCAATTCCATTTATGATTGTTATTACATTATTAAAGTATCACATGAATGCATCTCAAGTATTAATTCTATTCATTGCTTTCTTCTTAACAGGTTGGACCGGGATGGCTGCCCGTACAAGAATGCAATTCTATAGGTACAAGAATCAAGAATATGTTCTTGTAGCAAGAACTCTTGGTGCAAGAGACCGTCGTATTATGTTTAAGCATATCTTCCCTAATGCGATTGGTACCTTAATTACTTCATGTGTTCTAGTAATTCCTGGTGTAATTTTCTCAGAAACAAGTTTAAGTTATCTTGGAATTATTAACCTTGAATCTGGTAGTATGATAAGTGTTGGTACATTACTTGGTAAAGGTAATTCTACTACATTATTAAATACTCCACACGTTGTATTATTCCCTGCTTTATTCATAAGTTTACTTGAATTAAGCTTCAACTTATTTGGTAACGGTTTACGTGATGCTTTTAACCCATCACTACGTGGAACGGAGGATTAGGATATGCTAGTAACACTATTAGTCATAATTACTTCAGTTCTACTAATACTTGCTGTTCTTGTGGTATATTACATGAATAATATTAACGCAATTAAAAAAGCAAATGCTGTAGTTCAAGAAGAACCAGTTATCTTAGAACCTATTAAATCAGAAGAACCGGTTAATGTCGAAGTTACTCCGGTACAAAAAGTAGAAACTATAAAACCTATTTCTGAAACAAAATCAGAACCTGTAAAAAAACCGGTGGTAGTAAAGACGGAACCTCACAAGTATATTAGTGATGAAGAAATAAGAATTAGACATGAAGATTATGCAAAACATCTTCAAGAAGAATCTGCAAAATTTGATTTAGAATTAGAGAAAATAGCTAAAGAAAAAATTCCTAATGATTCAAATAATAACCGTAAAAACAATGTTAAACTAGAAGTTAAAAATCTTCAAGTTTCATTCCGTACTCAAGGTGGTACAGTAAAAGCAGTTCGCGATATTTCATTCGATTTAAATAAAGGTGAAACCTTCGCTATCGTTGGTGAATCTGGTAGTGGTAAATCAGTAACTAGTAAAGCTATTATTGGTATCCTTGCTGGAAACTCAATTGTTGAAGGTGGAGAAATACTTTATGATGGTCAAGATTTATTAAAGATTTCTGAAGAAGATTATCATAAAATTCGTGGTGATAAAATCGCGATGATCTTCCAAGATCCAATGTCAAGTTTAAATCCAATTATGAAAGTTGGTAAACAATTAACTGAAGCTATGCTTCTAAAAGCAAAAGCAAGTAGAAAAAATGCAAGACGAGACTTTAATTCATTACTTGCAAGATTAAATGATAACATTGATGAAGCAAATGTAAAAAATCCAAATTACTCAGCTAAAGAAATTAAAACAATGGTTAAAACATTTGATTCATTCTGTATTGAAAATATTGTTATTGAAGGTATCTATAATGATGCAATTGCTGCAGCAGTGGAAACCGAATTTCAAATTGACAATTTATTCTTCTTAATGGATAATAAACAAAAAGTAGATTTAATTAAAACTACAAAAAGTATTATAAAATTAACAAATCAATGCATACATCCTTTCGTTTTAGTAAAAACAGATGCATTAAACAATTTATTATCAAAACTACAAGATGAAGTGAATGGCTCAGAACATAATGGTGAAGCAATTATTACAATGTTAAAAGAATTAAAAGAAATAATTCATGCTTCAGCAAATAGTGAAAAACCTAATTTCTTCACACTTGCATACTACAAAATGGTAAATCCTGATATTGATGTTACAAGTATGAAGATAGATGAATTAAATAAAATGACTAGAGAATATATCGATGAAAACTTTATGCTAAACTTCATTGAATATGGATCTCAAGGTGTTTATAATTCACATTACCTTTCAATCTTACGTAAGAAAAATTTATTACCACTTGCTTATGAAACACTTGGATACTTCTATAAAGGTGAAGTAGACAAAAAAACAGCATATAAAAAAGTTAAAGCACTTGCTGATAAAGTTGAAGAAGCAATTGATAGACTTGTTGTTAAAAAGAATAGTACTGAATATGTATTTAGATCAGCTATTACTTCAGGATTAGATAGATACTATGAAGGTGTAAAAACTAATCCTAAAGAACTTAAAAAATACAACAAACAAAAAGCAAAATATGATAAATTAATTGGTGAAGGTAAAATCCTTGATTGGACACTTAAACCTCTTATTCAAGTAGATCTTGAACTTGCAAAAGTAAATATTTGCAAAATAATTGAGAATTTAATTCATAGTATTGAACATGATATTGAAATTGATTCAGAATTTAATTCTCATGATTCCACAATTGAAATAATTGATTATTTAAAAGAACAAGCATCACGTGTTGTTGTTAAAATGAACAAATCAATTGCGAAAGCAAAAGCAATTAAATTATTAGAAGAAGTTGGTATTCCTGAACCTAATATTCGTTTTGGTCAATATCCATTCGAATTCTCTGGTGGCATGAGACAACGTGTTGTTATCGCAATTGCTCTATCTGCTAACCCGGATATTCTAATTTGTGATGAACCTACAACGGCATTAGACGTTACAATTCAATCACAAATTCTTGAATTAATAAATGTAATTAAAAAAGAACGTAACTTATCTGTTATCTTTATCACTCACAACCTTGGTGTTGTAGCTAATATGGCTGACCGTATCGGTGTAATGTATGCTGGTAAGATTGTTGAGTATGGTATGGCTGATGAAATCTTCTATAATCCGCGTCATCCATATACTTGGGCACTATTAAGTAGTATGCCTGACTTACATACTAAAGATCGTCTTGAATCAATTCCAGGTACTCCACCTAACATGATTTACCCTCCTGTTGGTGATGCATTCGCTCCAAGAAATAAATATGCTCTAGAAATTGATTTTGAAATGCAACCACCACTATTTGAGGTAACTCCAACCCACTATGCTGCTACATGGTTATTACACCCAGATGCTCCAAAAGTTGAGATGCCAAAGATAATTAGAGACCGTGTTGCAAGACTAAAGGAGGAAATGGCAAAAGATGAAAACCGTGAATAATGAAAACCGTGAAGTCTTATTAAGAGTTGAACATCTTGAACAATTCTTCAAGTTAGGAAACAAAACCCTAAAAGCTGTTAACGATGTAAGTTTTGAAATTTACAAAGGTGAAGTATTTGGTCTTGTTGGTGAATCTGGTTGTGGTAAAACAACAACCGGACGTTCTATCATTCGTTTATATGACATTACTGGTGGTTCTGTTTATTTTAGAGGATCTAGAATTGCTGCAGGTATTAGACCTTATAAAGCCGCAATTCAAGATGCAAAAGAATTAAACAAAAAAGAAATTAAAGCCGCAAAACTTGAAAAAGCCGCAAAAATTAAAGAAGGCATGAATCCAAAACTTGCTGAAGAAGAATATTTAAAAGTTGTTTCGAAATCAACAGATCAATATCTAAAAATAGTTGAAGAAAATACTAAAAAGATTGAATCTGCTAAGTATGATCACAAACATTGTAATCGTGAATATGCTAATGCTCAAGTTCAAAAAGTACGTGAAGAATATGAACCACGTATTCTTAAAGAAAAAAATCCTGAAAAATTACAAAAGTTAAATGAGGAATATAAAGAAAAAATAAGACTTGCTAGTAAAGATAGAATCATGAATAAAATTCAAATGATTTTCCAAGATCCGATTGCATCTCTTGATCCTCGTATGACTGTACGTGACATTATTGCTGAAGGACTAATCATTAGAGGTATTAAAGACAAAAAATACATTGATGAACAAGTATACAAAATCTTAGATACAGTTGGTTTAGTACCAGAACATGCTTCACGTTACCCACATGAATTTTCTGGTGGACAACGTCAAAGAATTGGGATTGCCCGTGCTATTATCTTAAAGCCTGAATTGATTATTGCGGATGAACCTATCTCTGCACTTGACGTTTCAATTCAAGCTCAAATCATTAACTTATTAAACGAATTAAGTAAAAAAATGGGTTTAACAACTTTATTTATCGCCCATGACTTAGCAGTAGTAAAATATTTTTCTAACCGAATTGCGGTAATGTATTATGGTAAAATAGTTGAACTTGCAACTAGTGATGAACTATTTGCACATCCACTTCACCCATATACAAGATCATTATTATCAGCAATTCCTCTACCTGATCCTTATTTTGAAAAGAAACGTCAAAGAATAGTTTATAATCCTATTTCTGATCACGATTATTCAGTAGAAGGCCCAGTTATGAGAGAAGTAAGTCCAGGCCACTTTGTATATTGTAATTCTGCAGAATTTGACACATATCAACAAGTTTTAAAAGAAGAAAGCAACAAATAACGGCAAAGATAATGAAAAAAAAATATCGTTACTTAGTAACAACGTTGATTGGAATTTTAATGTTTTTCGCAATCATATGTATGAAAAACATTTTCAATAAAAAAACCACAACAGAAATTTTGCACGTTCTAACTGATGCAACATTTATTCCTGGTTTTATCTTATTTGGTTTCGGTCTTTTGACTGTTGCTTATAATGCAGGAACATTTGATGCTATAGTATATGGCTTTAAAATGTTTATTGGTAAGTTCTTTCGTAAACTACCACAACGTAAATATAAAACTTTGTATGAGTATAGAGTGGCAACACATGAAGAAAAATCGAGTTTTGCCGATCTTATTATTGTAGGTATAGCTTTTATAGTAATTTCATTAATATTTTTAATAATATATTTTAAGACACTTAATTAGATAGGAGATTTAAAATGATACAAATATATACAACTCCAAGCTGTGCTTCTTGTCGTAAAGCCAAGAAATGGTTTGATCAATATAAAATACAATATTCTGAAAAAAACATTTTTAGTATTAAACTTAGTAAAGATGATATATTTAGAATGCTTGCTAATAGTGAAAATGGGTTTGAAGATATTATTTCAACAAGATCTAAAATCTTTAAAGAAAAGAAATTAGATCCTGAAAATATGTCTGTCCAAGCTCTAGTTAATTTTATTATCGAATATCCAAGTGTATTAAAAAGACCAATTATTATTAATGAAAGTGAACTTCAAGTAGGCTATAATAATGAAGATATAACCATCTTCCTACCTAAAGAACTAAGAAATAGTGATGTATTTCAAGCCTTCAGTAAGGATGGAAAATAATCAATGAACTAATATAAAAGGCGGTATAGAGTTCTATATCGCCTTTATATAAAGAATGTAGGTGTTGATATGAAAAAAAATAAAAATATTAAATTTTTAACCGCATTTATCCTTTCAATTCTTTTAATCATAGGAATCCCCATGATTCCTATTGGTTTTTCAAAAGAAGTAGAAATAGTAGGAATTCTAGGAATCGTATTTACAGCAGTTGGTTTTTATGGTACTCCTATTGCATGGATTAACTATACTAACTTTTGTAAGCTTTATCGTTTATATAATTTAATATATCATGATAAAGTTTACTATATGTCACTTCTTGCAAGTACAACCTCTCAAAAGATTGAGATAATTGAACAAGAAGTAAATACCTTGATTCAAAAAGGGTACCTAACTTCTTTTATAATTGTAGACGATAAACTTGTCAATTTAAAGGAAGTAAAAAATCCAAATGACTATCTTGCAAATGCTGCTGGAAAAGTACAAACTATAACTTGTGAAGGTTGTGGTTATACATATACATATGAAACAACAAATGGAATAAGTCAATGTCCATATTGTGGCAAAAAAAGTGGAAAGTAGCTCGATTAAATTCGAGTTATTCTCCACTTTTATATTATTCTTTTTAATGCATCATATGCACGTTTAATTTTTGGTTGACTCTTTTTATAAGTAATACCATTTTCTTTAGCAAATTCAATAAAAGCACGTTTGCTTTCATCATAATTGTTACCTTCAAAAATCAATTCATAATCGGTAGTATCCACGTAGTCACATTTATCCACTGATATTTTACCACATTTATATGGAAAAGTGATTCTAAATGTTGATAGTGACATATAATTAGTTATGGTTTGACCTTTAATAATTTCGGAAAGTTCATTTTCGATTTTCTCAGATGGAATTATTCCATCTTTAACAAATTTATTAAAGGTATCCTCATCGATTTCTTCATCAATTTCTTGAAGTTGATAACCTTTTTTGCGCTTCAAGTTAATTTCATATTTGTCTCTTTTTCTTACACGTAATCCTATGTCTGATGCTTTAAGAGTAAACCTTGGTGTATCAAAATAGTAATTAATTTGAAGGTTACTTGGTTTATCACTAAACTTTTTACATAAACGCATATATTCAGTTTTGGTTAGTAATGTTTTGAATTCAACGTTACAATCTTTCATAAATTATCACCTTTTTAGACTAATTTTTAAACATATTAGTATTATATCTAAAAATATTAAAAAAGCAACATTAATGCTTGCTTAATTACTGGAAAAAAATAAAATTAAATTCAAAACGTCTAGTGGAATAATGTGGTTGACAAAAATTTAAACTTTTAGTATAATTAGAATACAAGAACGGGGGAAGATATAAAATGATAAATAATATTAAAAATTTTGACTGGAAGAAATTTCTACAACCTTATGAACTTGCGGTAGAAGGGTTTATCTTAAAGTTTGAAGGAATAAAAAAACAATATCAATTAGAAGGAGAATATAGCCCCATTGAAATTGTATCTGGACGTGTAAAATCAGTTGATAGCATTTTAGATAAAGCAAAAAGAATGGGAGTTCCATTTGAATATATAGATGAAGAATTATATGATATAGGTGGAGTCAGAATCACATGCAAATATATTGATGATGTATATGCTATTTGTGATTTAATTAAATCCAGAAAAGATATAAAAGTAATTGAAATTAGAGATTATATTAAAAATCCTAAACCTAGTGGATATCGTTCTTTACATATATTATCAGAATATTCTGTAGAAACAATTAAAGGACAAATTAAAGTAAAACTTGAATTTCAAATTAGAACACATGCTATGCACTTTTGGGCAAGTATTGAGCATTCACTAAAATATAAATATAGTAAACAAATTCCTGATGAATTAAAAGAAAGGCTTTATCTGGCATCTTTGGCTGGTGCTGCCCTTGATGGTGAAATGTCAATGATTCATACTTTAATTGCTGAATATGATAAAAAGGATAAACAGGATAATAAAACTAGTGATCCTCTTGAACAAGAAGTATCAATGAATACAATGAAAAGATGGTAACATATGATTTTCAGATATCAAATTAATGAAAATATAACAGTAAAAGATTTTTTAATTAATAATGATATACCGAGTAATGTGATAACAAGCCTAAAGACTAAAAATGGTCAAATTCTAGTAAATGATCAAACTGTTAGCAGTATATATAAAATGGTTCCAGGTGATAAACTAGAAATAGTTTTTCCATCATCCACACAAGGCGAAAATATAAAATCAGTAAAGGGACCATTAAATATTATTTATGAAGACTCTTATCTTTTAATTTTGGATAAGCCTAATAATCTTGCCTGTATTCCGACGAGAAAACACTATGATCATTCACTTGCTAATTATGTAATGTCCTACTATAAACAAAAAGGAATAGAAGCTAATATTCATTTTGTTGGTAGACTTGATGCACCAACATCTGGGATAATAATTCTCGCGAAAAACAGTTTTATGTTAACACTTATGCAAAGAACAAACATTGAAAAACATTATATTTTAGAAGTTGAAGGAGCTTTAGAAGAATCAGAAGGTATAATTGAACTTGGTATTGAACGTGATGAAAATAGCATTATTAAAAGAAGAACAACAAAAAACTTTATAAATAGTAAAACTATCTATAAAGTAGTGGGAAGTAAGCCAGGAGCAACTTTTGTAAATGCACAACTTTGTACTGGGAAAACACATCAATTAAGACTGCATTTTTTATCATTAGGCCACCCTATTGTTGGTGATGCCTTATATGAAGACGCAAAAAACGATAGTAATTCTATTCTTCATTTACATAGTTATAGAGTAAAATTTATTCACCCAATAACTAAAGAAGTAAAAGAATTTATTTCATACCCTACTTGGTTTTCACTTTTTTCAAAATAATTGTGTCTTATATAATGATAATTGTAAACATAATAGAAGATACATTACCAATAATGCCCAATTCACAATAATATTAACAAACAGTTCTAATCTTTTTTATTCGATCTTTTTATTATTTTTACAATTATTTGTGAAGGTTATTAAATATTTATCCAAATATAACTCGTTGAATTAGGAATTTGGGAGACGATTATATTTGGATATTTATTTTTCACTTAATGAGGTTATTACTTCATCAATTAAACCATAGGCTTTAGCTTCATCAGCACTCATGTAATAATCTCTTTCAGCATCCTTGATAATTTTACTTAATGGTTGATTTGTGTTTTTAGACAAAATCTCATTAAGTTTCTTTTTTGTTTTCAAAATCTCTTCAGCTACAATCATGATGTCAGTAGCTTGACCCTTAGCTCCACCAGCCGGTTGATGGATCATTATTTTAGTGTTAGGTAGGGCAAACCTTTTACCTCTAGTGCCTGATGAAAGTAAGAATGCTCCCATACTGGCACACATCCCCATGCCAATAGTCATAACGGGACTTGGAATATAGTTAATTGTATCGTATATCGCAAGACCTGCACTGACTGATCCGCCTGGTGAATTAATGTATAGATATATATCTTTATCCTTATCTTTACTAGTCAAATATAAAATTTGAGCAATGACACTAGCACTTAAGGCATCAGTGACTTCGCCAAATACAAGAATAATTCGATCTTCTAAAAGCCTAGAATATATATCGTAACTCCTTTCTCCTCTTGATGTTTGCTCAATTACAACTGGTGTTAAATACATAAAATTCCTCCTTGCACATATATTATAACAAATCAAAAATGAAGAATTTGTCGCTTTATGGTGTGCGAACACACAAACAAAAAAATTTTTATTTAATATAATGTCACTAGAGGAGGTGAAAAAATGCCAAGATTTTTTAACCCTAATGTTTTTCCAAATCAACCTGATATGAACAACCAATTTAAATGCTGTGACAAAGGTGAAGAAACTAAACAAGATTGTGGTTGTAACCGTCCAAAATGTCCTACAATCTATAAAGAATGTCCACCTATCGTTACATGTTCTAAACAAGTAATTGACCAATATCATATCACTAAACAACCTTATATTCATAATTATCATACTGAAGTAGTACATCATCACATTATTCAAAATGAGTTCATTCCTAATTATACATGTAGTGAAGTACATGTAAATGAACCTAATAATACTGTACCACCAACTCTATAATCTAAAATTGTAGGCACTACTAAATAGTGTCTACTTTTTATAATTTTTTAGACATTTTAAAATGGAGTCTCTCTTTTTTACTAGGTAGCGATAAAACTTTAATTGAATGTGAATCAAGAATACATAAGCAAAGTACAGATATAAATAATGTGGTATCAAAGAATGAACAAGACGTATAAGATTAAGAGATTGTATATGATAAAGCAATTAAAGAAGCAGATAGTTTTATGCCTCTTTCAATTATACTTGCTAACTGAATAATTAGAAGACTTGATAGGGTAAGAAAAAATGATAGTGGTCAACTTTTTGTAAAAATATTGGTCAAAAATATTCAAAAATATCGGTCATTTTTATTGGCAAATATCAGTCAATTTGGTAAAATTATTGTAGATTAAATATGGGAGTTGATTAAATGGATAAAGTTGCTGATAAAATAAAATAAAAAAAAGAATAGTTGACACATTAATAGATAGATATCTTAAGATATTTGGAGTTATTTGTATTGAGGGCCCTAAATGGTGTGGAAAAACATTGACATCTTCATATCATGCAAATAGTGAATTTTTGGTCGGCGATCCAAGAAATAATTTTTCTAATCGCTTACTTGCTGAAATTGAACCTTATAAGGTATTAGATGGTAAAACACCTCGACTAATTGACGAGTGGCAAGAAGTTCCTAGCCTTTGGGATGCTACTAGAGCATATGTGGATAAAAGTGTAAAAAAGGGGCAAATAATTTTAACTGGTTCATCAACTCCCCAGGAAAAAGGAGTATTACATAGTGGTATAGGAAGAATTAAAAGCATAAGAATGAACACAATGTCATTATATGAATCAGGCGATTCAAGTGGTGAGATATCACTTAGAGATTTATGTAATTATAAATTTCAATCGAAAATTTTAGAGGAAGTATCTCTTGAAAAATTAGCATATTTGATTACAAGAGGTGGATGGCCTGGAAATATTGATGTAGAAGAGTCAGAATGTTATGAACTAGCTACTAGCTACATGGAAAATGTTATTAAAACTGACTTAAGAAAGTTAGATAAAGATGTGGGTTACAACGAGCAAAAAGCAAAACTAATATTAAAGTCACTTGCAAGAAATGAATCTACCACTGTATCTAATCAAAAAATACTAAATGACATTATCGAAAATGATACTGAATCAATTAGTAAAAATACGTTAGTAAAATATTTAAATGCATTTAATAGAATGTTTTTATTTAACAACCAGGAGCCATTTTTTCCAAGCATTAGATCATCTCTAAGAGTAAAACAAATGGAAAAAAGACATTTTTCGGATCCTGCTATGGCATGTGCTATGTTAAGATTTACACCACATAAAATGATGAAAGATTTAAATACAATGGGATTTATGTTTGAAGGCATGGTTGAAAGAGATTTATCAATTTACGCTGAGTCAATAGGTGGAAAACTTTTACATTACCAAGATTATAAGGGAAATGAAATTGATGCTGTTATTGAACTTGCTGATGGTGATTGGTGTGCGTTTGAAATTAAATTAGGTTTAAATAAAGCAGAAGAAGGAGCGAAAAACTTAGTTAAAGTTTGTGATGATATTGTATGTAATGGTGGAAAAGCCCCACTATTTAAATGTGTAATATATGGAGTAGGAAATATGGCATACCAAAATAATAATGGTGTTTACATTTTTCCAATTACTGCTCTTAAAGATTAATTAAAGTTATATATATAGCACTTACCTAAATTTGGTAGGTGTTTTTTGATGTTAAAAATATATTAACACTAAAAAATAGCTAAAAAGTGCCTTATACTGTACCGATTTTGAAAAAATGTTAAAAGTGGTATAGTATAACAGCCCTTATTGTAAAAAAGTTAAATAAACAATATATCTCTTTATATAGTTAATATATGTAATAATAGAACTTCTATAGTTGATTACTTTTTAAATAATTTAATTTTTCTTGCAAAAAGAAGTCATTAAATTAAAAGTTGTGATATAATCATATAGTATAAAGAAATCGATGATTAAGAAGATTCATAATAGTAGTTCTATTTAGGGAGAATTAGTCGTGACTGAAAACTAATTTATAGAATGTTTATGAAGTTCACCTTAAGAGAGACTCTAATCAAGTCCGTTTTCCGCGTTAAGGAATATGAGGGAAGCTATGCTTCTAAATTAAGGTGGTACCACGGTTAACAATCGTCCTTTCTGTATAAGAAAAGGACGTTTTTTTAGGAGGAAGAAATGAAAAAATTGTTATTAAACATTTTAGAAAATGCAAAGCAAGCAATTGATAACGTAAAAAGCAATCAAGAGCTAAACGAACTTCGTGCTTACTATATGGGTAAGAAAAGTCCACTTGGCGACATTATGAAAAAAATGGGTAGTTTATCAATTGATGAGAAAAAAGAATTTGGAGCTTTAGCCAACAAAGTAAAAGCTGAGATTGAAGAAAAAATAACTAACGCAAGAAATAAAATAGAAGAAAGAGAAATTGAAGGTAAACTTGCTAGTGAAAAAATCGATGTTACCTTACCTGGTAAATCATTTAATTTAGGTACTGCACATCCTTTAATGCAGACATCAGAAGAATTACAAGAGTTATTCCTTGGTATGGGTTATAAGATTGCAGAAGGACCAGAAGTAGAACTTGATGTATTTAATTTTGAACTATTAAATGTACCAAAAGGACATCCTGCTCGTGATATGCAAGATACTTTCTATATTTCTGATAATCTATTACTTAGAACACAAACATCATCAGTTCAAGCAAGAACTCTTCTTGCATCAAACGGTAAACCAGTTAAAATTGTTTGCCCTGGTAAAGTATTTAGACGCGATGATGATGATGCCACTCATTCACATCAATTCATGCAATTTGAAGGACTTGTTGTTGATAAAAACATTACAATGTCTGATTTAAAAGGTACCTTATTACTTGTTGCGAAAAAGATGTTTGGTGAAGATAGAGTAATCAGACTTAGACCTTCATATTTTCCATTTACTGAACCAAGTGTTGAAGTAGATGTAAGTTGCTTCAAATGTGGTGGTAAAGGATGTAGTTTATGCAAAAATAGTGGATGGATTGAAGTTTTAGGTGCTGGTATGGTTCACCCTAATGTTTTAAGAGATTGTGGATATGATCCCGAAGTTTATCGTGGTTTTGCATTTGGTATTGGTATTGAACGTGTGACAATGTTCCGTCACGGTATTGATGACATTAGACATTTCTATACAAATGATGCAAGATTCCTAAAACAATTTAAAGGAGAAGAGTAATATGAAAGTATCATATAATTGGTTAAAAGAATTAGTAAATATTGATGTTTCACCAGAACAATTAGTTGATGAAATGTCACTTCATTCAATTGAAATAGAAGAGTATGGAAAACTTTTACCAACTAGTGGACTAGTCGTTGGTGAAGTTGTACAAAAAGAAAAACACAATAACTCTGATCACTTATCAGTTTGTCAAGTAAATTTAGGTAGTAGTGTTTCACAAATCGTTTGTGGTGCCCCTAATGTTGAGGCTGGACAAAAGGTTATTGTTGCCCTTCCTGGAGTTAAACTTCCTGGTGGTGAAATTAAAGTATCCGTAATAAGAGGAGTACCTTCAAATGGTATGTTATGTTCACTTCAAGAATTAGGCTTAGAAACTAAATATGTTCCGGAAAAGTATGCACATGGTATTTATGTACTTGGTGATGATGCTAAACCTGGTGAAGATGCTTTAAAATATTTAAATTTAGAAGATACAGTAATTGAACTTGGGCTTACTCCAAATCGTATGGATTTATTATCAATGAATGGGGTTGCGAAAGACATTAACGCAATGTATCATTCAGGTCTTAAACCGCTTACTTATGAACTTCATGAAATAGATAAAGAAGCATCAAGTGAAATTGATGTTGAACTAGAAACTTCAACTTGTTATAGCTATTATGCAAGAGTTGTAGAAGGTGTAGAAATTAAAGAATCTCCTGCTTTCATTAAAGCAAGACTTATCGCATCTGGTATTAGACCAATTAACAATGTTGTTGATATTACTAACTATATTTTACAACTATTTGGTCAACCACTTCATTCTTTCGATAAAGATGAACTTGGCAATAAAATAACAGTAAGACGTGCCACAAATGAAGAAGAAGTTGTAACCCTTGATGGTAATAAACGTACCTTAAACCGTAATGATATTGTTATTACTGATAATAAAGGCGAAAATAATAGTTCAAGAATTATTGCACTAGCTGGTGTTATGGGCGGACTTGATACAGAAGTTACAGAAAAAACTAAGAATATTGTTCTGGAATCAGCCGTATTTAGACCACTTAGTGTTCGTAGAACTTCTGCCAAACTTGGACTTAGAAGTGAATCAAGTGTTCGTTTTGAACGTGGTGTTGATTTAAACCAAAGTTTAGCAGCTGTTAACTATGCATGTTATTTACTTGAAAAATATGCTGGTGGTAAAGTCTTAAAAGGTTATGTTCATAAAGGTACTGAGTATGTTCCTGATAAAGTATTAACCCTAACTGAAAAATACGTTAAAGATTATTTAGGTGTAAAAATAACTCTAGAAGAAATGCAAAATATCTTTAATGGCTTATCTTTTGGAACCGAAATTAGAGATAAAGAAATCGTAGTATATGTTCCAAATCGTCGCTTAGATATTACTATCAAACAAGATTTAATTGAAGAATTAGCCAGAATTTATGGATATGATAAATTAAAAGAAACATTACCTTCAATGAATCTATGTGCTGAATATACAAAAGAACAAAAGATTAGAAGAACTATTGCGCAAACTCTTCGTGGTGTAGGTTTATCAGAAGTATTAACTTACTCTTTAGTCAGTGAAAAGAAGGCTCATGAATTTGCGTTACTTCTTGGTGATGACAAGAAAGAACTTGCCCTACTTCACCCAATGAATGAAGAAAGAAAATATTTACGACGCAATCTTGTTAGTAGTTTAATTGATGTTATTAAATATAATAATGCAAGAAAGATTGAAAATCTAGCTATATATGAAATTGGTAAACGTTACTTCTATGAGGGTGATGAAACTTGTGAAGATTGGTGTGTAAGTGGAGCTATTCAAGGTGTTCAAGCAACTAACCTTTGGAGTTCAAAGAGTAATAGAGTAGACTTCTACTATGTTAAAGGTATCCTTGAACTATTATTTGCGAAACTAAACATCACTGTAAAATATCAACCATTAAAAACTCCATGTCCTGAACTTCATCCTGGACGTTCAGCTGAAATAGTATTTAATGATAAAGTAATTGGTTTTGTTGGTGAATTACATCCAAAATATGCAAAAGATGAAGACATTGAAGATACGTATGTGTTTGAAATTAATTTAGATGAAATCTTCTTAAAAGAAAATAATGTAACCATTTTCTCATCAATATCTAAAGTTCCACCAGTATTCCGTGATTTAGCATTCATTATGGATAATAATCAAAGTATTGGGGAAATCATTGATGCCATTTATCGAGTTGATCGTAAAATGATCAAACAAGTTGAAGTGTTTGATGTTTATAGTGGTGAAAACATTGAAGATGGCAAGAAGAGTGTAGCTCTAAAAGTTATGCTTGAATCAGAAGATACTTTAACTGATGAAGTAATTAACCAAAAAATTACTAAGATTATTAAATCACTTGAATACCAATATCATGTAACCTTAAGAGGATAATATGTTTTCATACAAAAGAATTCTTATTATTGGCTCAGCTGGTAGTGGAAAGTCAACATTCTCAAAAAAACTAGGAGAACTAACTAATATTCCAGTTATTCACTTAGATAAGGAATACTGGCTCCCAAACTGGCAAACCCCTGATAAAGAAGTATGGAGAAAAAGAATTGAAGAACTTACCCTAGTAGATAGTTGGATTATGGATGGAAACTACGGATCTACCCTTGATTTAAGGCTTAAACGCGCTGATTTAGTGATATTCCTTGATTATAATAGATTTGTATGTGTAAGAGGCGTAATTAAGCGTAGTCTTAACAAAAAAGAACATAAACGCATTGATCTTGCTGAAGGGTGCACCGAAAAGTTTGATTTAGATTTTATTAAGTGGGTATGGAGTTTTCCTAAAGAATACCGACCTCAAATTATAAAATCTTTAGATGAACATCCTAATGTTGAAAAAATAATTTTCAAAAATAGAAAAGAAAGTAAAAAATATTTAGAAAGGCTAGAAATGGAAAAATGAAAAAAAGTATAATAATTGCCTTATTCATATTTTGTATATTTACTCTAGTATCATGCGATAATCACACTCATAACTACGCCGCCGCAACTTGTTATAGCCCCGAAACTTGTACTATTTGTGGGGCAACAAGAGGCGATGCAGTACCGCATAATTATGAAGAAGTATCAAAAGTTCTTGCGACTTGTACTGTAGATGGTGTTATAAAATATAAGTGTTCATATTGCTCAGATTCTTATGATGAAGTACTTCCATCAACTGGCCATACTTTAAATTCCATTAATGTTTGTACAACTTGTGGATACGCTAAAGGTGAAGAACAAATCCCAGAAGGTGAACTTACTTATCAACAAATAGTAGATATCCTTAATAAAGATTATATCCCAGATGTTGCTTATGAGGATATATATCTACCAGATATGATATCAGGCTCAACTGGCAGAATTTACTGGGCCACATCAGATGATGGTGTAATCACTACTGATGGTAAAATAATTAGAGGATCAAAAGATACAAAAGTCACAATAACAGCCTCAATTGTATTTTTAGGAGTAACTTTAAAATTTATGAAAGAAGTAACAGTTAAGGCCTATGCCTTAAAACCAATTGATAACAAAAAATTAGTAATAGCATATTTTTACCCATCAAGTGGAGTAAATGTATCAACTACTGATCTTGAAAAAATAGATTACATCAATTATAGTTTTGGTGGAATTTCAAATGGTAAAGTTGTAATTAATAATGATACAAACCTTAAGAAAACTTTATCATATCATAGTCAAGGTGTAAGAGTTGGTCTTGCTCTTGGAGGTTGGGGAGCTGGTGGATTTAGTGAAGCTATGATGACACCAAATTCAAGAACTACCCTAGTTAATTCCGTAATGGAAACGATTATTAAATATAATCTTGATGGAATTGACATTGATTGGGAATATCCAACAAGCTCAGTTGCAGGAATTACATCAAACCCAGCTGATAGAAATAATCTTACATTATTCTGTAAAGAATTAAAAGCAGCAATGTTAAATTATCGTAAAGATTTACTTTTAACTATTGCGATTGCACCAAGTAATGCCTTTTATGATTTAAAAGCCTTAACCGAATACATTGATTACTTTAATGTTATGACCTATGACTTTGCGATGGGAAATACAGCTAGTCACTTAACTAATCTTTCTGGTAACTATGCAAGTAGTGCTGAAAAAAGCATTAACTTTGTTAAAAATTATGTACCAGTAGAAAAAATTGTAATAGGTGGTGCTTTCTACGGACGTATGGGAACATTTGCAAGTTCTACTAATACAACAATTGGCGCACCACTTTCCACAAGTCTTGCCAAAGGGGCAATATCCTATACCAAGATTAAAGAAAACATTACTAAATATCACTGGAAAGAACAATACGATGAATCATCAGGAGCAGCTTACATAATTGAAGGCACAACCTTTATTACATATGATAGTACCAAAAGCATTGCTGCTAAAGCAAAATATGTTTTAGATAATAATTTAGGTGGCATAATGTTTTGGGATTTATCACAAGATACCACTGGTGATTTGTTAGATGCAATCGATGTAACACTAAATAAATAAAGTATAATTCAAATATTTAAGTCAAAAACACTAGAGATTAAATTTCTTTAGTGTTTTTATTTAGAAAAATAAACCTAATATGTTGATATATTTGATTAAAAATTGTATAATGAGCATATACATTAAAGAAAGAAAGGGAAAAGAATGAAAAAAATAATAAGTTTTATTTCACTAGCAGTATTACTATTAGTGATAGTTGGATGTGATGATCCAATAATTAAAAATGGAAAATTTACAGTAAAGTTTGATACAAATACTGAACTTAGGATTGCTGATCAAATAGTAACAAAAGGTGTAAAAGTAACAAAACCAACTGATCCAGTAAAAGATGGATATACTTTTGATGGTTGGTATCTAGGTGATAAAAAATGGGTATTTGATGAAGACGAAGTAACAAGTGACATTACTTTAACAGCACGTTTTGTTAGAGATGAAACTGAATTATTTAATTTAAAAGGTTCAGTAAAAGAGAATGATATATATAAAGTAATAGTACCTAACAGTAATAAATCATATAATTTTAAACCATTTGTAGAGTTTGGTGGTTATAGTAAATACTATGTAAGTGGTGATGAATATGGATCAAATATATATATTACAAAACAAGTACCATTAATTCAAGGTGATAATTACTACTACATTTTATGTGAAAAAGATAATGGTGATATTGATACATATAGAGTAAATATCTATAGAAATCATTTATACAGAGTAAAGTTTAATACAGATACTGATACTGCAATTGAGTCAAAACAAGTAGAAGAAGGCACAATATTAACCAATATTAAAACTGTAACTAAAGAAGGTTATACTTTTAAGGGATGGGACTATGACTTTACAAAGCCAATAACATGTGATTTAGTAGTAAATGCTATGTGGGAAATAAAAAAATATACTATCACATATGAATTAGATGGTGGTGTTTTTAACACAACTGCTCCTACAGAATATACTAAAGATAGTGATGTTACAATTCCTACTCTTACAAAAGAAGGTTGGAATTTCATTGGATGGGCAATTGATTCAAGAAAAGGAATTAAATTATGTAACAATATTCTTCCTGGTAGTACTAAGAAAAATGTAACACTTTATGCTATATGGCAAATAGGACAAACATTTAGCATTACATATCTTGAATGTGATATTGAAAAAGGTGAATTCACTAATGTAGTACTTCCTACTACTGCTCCTAAGATATTTGATAAAAATGGCTTAACTCAATTACCTACTCCTACAAAAGAAAATAAGAATTTTGGTGGATGGTATTTTGATAAAGAACTTAGCATAAAAGTAACAGCTATTCCTGCTGGTACTGCAAAAAATGTTATATTATATGCGCGTTGGGAAAACTTACCTTCTGGTGTTACTCATAATATTACTTATGATACTGCAGGCGGCACACTTCCCGCTGATGCACCGGCAACATTTGATGAAGCAGTTGGCTTATGGGATTTACCAGTTCCTACAAAAGAGGGTTATAACTTTGCTGGTTGGAATAAACAACATATTACTGCTGGAACAAGGGAGGATGTACTTTTAACAGCAATTTGGAAAAAAGTTTCTTTCTACAAAATTACTTATGTAGTTAATGATGGAAAACTTCCTGCTGATGTTCCTACAATATTTGAAGGTGGCATAGGTGTTGAACTTGTTGAGGCTATTCCTAATAATCCAACAAAAGATTTTTTGAGATGGGAAGATGAAAAAGGAAATGTTTATGATAGAATTAATCCAAATATTTATAAAGATGTTAAATTAATTGCTGTATTTGGTAAAAAAGGTGTTTACAAACCTAAATGGGAATTAGATCAAATTGGTTTTCAGGGTAAAGGTATGATCTATGAAATTAAAGTAGATAGTATTGAAGAAAATAACCCATTTGATCCAAGTTATACTGGTTCTCAAAAAGTTATCAAACAACAACATCAAACAAGAGTTGAAGCTGCATATGATATTATTATCAAGTATACAGCTTGGGAAGATTCAGCTCCTTGGGGACCTGAACGTGTTAAACACATCAACAAGAAGTATATGGAAGATTATGGAGATGTTTATGTTGTAACAATTGCTTCACAATGGATTCCTACACTTGTTAAAGGTGGATCAATTGCTGAATTATACAACATGACTACTGAAACTGGTGTCTTTACTGAATTAAGTTATGATGAAACTAAACAGTCTACAAAAGGTTATATCCAGGATAATATGTTTAACCAAGCTACATCTGTAAAAGGTAGAGTTTATGGTTATTCATTAGGTAACGCAAGACCTGACTACTTCATGTACTACAATGTAGACAAAGTTAAAAACTTAAATCTTGAAGATCCTGCTGAACTTTGGATGAAGGGCGAATGGACAATATCTAAATTCTCAAGTTGGGTTAGAGATGCTCAAACTAAATTAAGTAAGGGCGAATATGTTCTTGACATGGGTTTCGCAGAAAGTATCATTGGTTTAACAGCTTCAACTGGTAATCAAATATCCTGTGTAAATCCTCCAAGGTTATTCTTAACTAACACCCAAGTAACTGATATAATTTCATTCTTACAAGAAGCTTACGCAAGTGGCTTATACTATGGTCGTGGTGTTCAAGACGTTTCTCCAGGTTTCCAAGCTGGTTCAACAATTCTTCACCATGGTGATCTATGGTTCTTAAAAGAATCAACAAGATTTAACCCATTAGTTATGCCATTCACAATTGGTGTTGTTCCTTACCCTACAGCTGATGGACAAGGCGGAACTCCAGTTACAACAACTGATGTATCTAAAGCTATTAAAATTGATGAAGATAAATATTTAACAGATGCAAAGGGTAACTACATTGAAACTGTTGATATGAGTAATTCAACATTTAAAGTTCCATATACAGGAACAAGAAGCTGTTATGCAGTATTAAATATCGAAAATGGTAAAAATGGTATTAACGCTAAAGTTATTATGAACATTCTTCATGACCTAGTTGCAGGTCTTGGCGATGACCCTAATAACACAGTTAACTTAACAGCTGATGAATCTTATCGTAATTCTCTAGAGTTTAAATTTGACCGTGAAATCGATATCGAAGTTATCATGTCTTGTCAAGATAATACTTACTTTGAATTAATGGAATTATTATCTATGACAGTTGGTGGTGGCTCACACTTCGGTGATGGTGGTTTCTGGCCTCTAGCTGCATCAATCGTTAAGAAGACTGACTCTCCTGTTACAGCACTTAGTGAAGTACTTCCTAAGTACAAACAAGCAATGAGAGATTTAGGTTATAACATTCAATAAAATTAAAAAGTGGTTCTAGTTATAGAACCATTTTTGTTACAATTTGATACTCAAATTAAAAGTTATTTACTGAATATACTGAGTTTATAAGTAAACTAAAACCTACTTTTTTTCCAACAATTAATGAATAAATGTAGTTGACAAAAGAATGATAATTTAGTATAATTACAACTAATGGGAGGAAGACATATGACAAAATTATTATTCGAAAAAACCAAAGAGTCCATCATGTCCGTACTACCAATATCACTTTTGATTGTAGTGCTTAATTTTATTGTTTTCTTCGTAACAAAAGAATTTCTTTTTAGTAAGTGGATATTTATTGGATTTTTAATTGGATCAGTTATGTTAATTGTAGGGATGGCATTATTTACTCTTGGTGCTGACCTTTCAATGATGAGTGTTGGTGTTGGTGTTGGTAAATACATCACCCAAAATCGTAAAATATGGTTATTAATTTTAGTGCCATTTGTAATAGGAAGTTTAGTAACGATTGCAGAACCTGACTTACTAGTGCTTTCTAAACAAGTACAAATGGAAGGCGTGCCAAGTATTGTTTTGATATTAATGGTGGCAGTTGGTGTGGGAATCTTTTTAACAGTTGCCCTCCTTCGTGTAGTATTAAAAGTTGATATTAGAGTTGTTTTAATAGTTGCTTATTTAATAGTATTTATTCTTGCATCGTTTGCTCCAACAAGCTTTGTTCCCCTTGCTTTTGACTCTGGTGGTGTAACAACAGGACCAATGACAGTTCCCTTTATTATGGCAATTGGTTTAGGTGTAGCAAGTTTAAATGGTGATAAAAATAATGAAAACGATAGTTTTGGTTACATTGCTTTATGTTCGGTTGGGCCAATTATCGCGGTTACAATATTAGGGCTATTTACCAATATAACTGTCGATAATAGTAGCTCTAGCTATGTAATGAATAGTTTTCATGACTTTAGTTCATACTTTGGTAAAACCTTTGTATCTATGATTAAAGAGATTGCGATAGCACTATCGCCAATACTATTATTTGTTATTGTTTTTGAATGCTTTTTACAGCATGATAAAAAGAAAAACATTATCAAAATATTTATAGGTTTAGGGTATACTTATGTTGGCTTAGTCTTATTCTTAACTGGTGCGAACATGGGCTTTATGCCAGTTGGTAGTGTACTTGGTAGAACAATTGCCAGTCAAACCTTTAAGTGGGTGTTAATCCCTCTAAGTATGTTAATGGGATTCTTTGTTGTTATGGCTGAACCTGCAGTTCACGTTTTAAACAATCAAGTTGAAGAAGTAACTGGTGGTACTATCTCTAAACGTGTTATGTTATTTTCACTTGCGATAGGCGTTGCGATATCACTAGGTCTTGCGATGACAAGAGTATTATGTGATTTTTCAATTTGGTGGATTTTAATACCAGGATATAGTATCGCGATTATTTTATCACTAATTGTCCCAAAAATCTTTACATCAATTGCTTTTGACTCAGGTGGTGTTGCCTCAGGTCCAATGACAGCAACCTTCTTATTACCACTTGCAACAGGAGCATGCCATGAGATATATTCTCAAGACATTAAAATTCTAAGCAATGGTTTTGGAATCGTTGCCCTTGTAGCGATGACTCCATTAATCGTTGTTCAATTAGTTGGTTTAATCTATAAGATTAAATTACAAAGAGCTGAAGCTACTAAAGAATTACCATATGAAGATGTTATTGAATTCGACTTAAATGGTCTAAATGAGGTGGATTATGAATAATGTTCCTAATGGCTTAAGATTAATAGTTACCATTGTTGATAGAAAAAAAGGAAAGAAAGTTGTAAATCTTTTCGAAAAACTTGGATGCATATATCACCATACCATTCTTGGTTATGGTACTGCCCCAATTGAAATCTTTGACTATCTAGGCTTTGGTAAAATTGAAAAAGATGTAGTACTAAGTATTGCGGATGAAAACATGGTACCATTTATGTTTGATGCATTAAGACAAGAACTTGACTTTGCATCTCCAGGTCATGGTATCGCATGCTCTATACCAATTAAAAGTGTAGACAGTTCTAGAGCATTACAAGAAATCTTAAAGAAAGGCGATAAATAGGTATATATATGAAAGATATGATAATTATTATATGTAATAATGGTTCAGCCGCAGATGTTATGGAACTTGCCAAATCACAAGGAGCAGGTGGAGGAACTATTATTAAAGGAAGAGGATCAGCAAGTAAAGATATGCAACACTTTTTAGGTATTACCATTCAACCTGAAAAAGATATTATCTTAATTGTAACTGAACCTGAAACTAGAAATAATATAATGAAAGAAATCTCATCTAAAATGGGTATCGGAACAAAAAGCCATGCTATTTGCTTTTCAGTCCCAGTTGATGCAACAGTTGGATTAAAAGAAAACTAAAATAAATAAATAAAATATAAAAACAAAAAAATCTGGAAAAATCCAGATTTTTATTATGCTCTTGATGAGTATTTACCATCCCAAGTAGTAACGATAATCTTATCGCCTTGGTTGATAAACATAGGAACTTTAACAACTAAACCAGTTTCAACTGTAACTTCTTTTAAAGCATTAGTTGCAGTGTTACCAGCAACAGCAGGAGTACTTTCAGTAACTTCCATAACCATTTTTTCTGGCAAGTTAACACCTAAAATTTCAGTTCCATAGAATACGATTTCAACTGTCATACCTTCAATTAAGAATTTAGATTCCCATTTTAATCTTTCAGCAGGAATTTCAACTTGGTCATAACTTTCTAAATCCATAAAGCAATAAGTGTCACCACCATATAAGAATTGGTGTTTACGTTTTTCAATAATTGCTTGTTCTAGTCTTTCACCAGCATTGAAAGAATATTCAATATTACTACCAGTACGTAAATTTTTAAGTTTTGTTTTTACGAATGCTTGACCTTTACCTGGTTTTACATGTTGGAATTCAATAATTTGGAAAATTTGATTGTTATAAAGAATGGTTAAACCAGTTTTAAAATCACTTGTATCAATCATTATTTCGCCTCCTATCAATTATTAATAATCAAATACTTTAATATTATATATTATTTTTACGCTTTTTGCAAGTTGTATAAACTTTTTTATAAAATTGTGTGTTTATTTTATGATAATGTCTTAATGTTTATTTTTAGAAAATGTACAAATAACTATTAAATTACGTGCAAAAAATGTCGATTTTTGGTATAATTGAAATGTAGTAGAAAGAGAGAAAAATTATGGATAGTTTAGAAGAACTAAAGATTAAAATAGATAGTTTCAATAAAGAAAGAGATTGGGATAAATTTCATTCGCCTGCTAATTTAGCTAAATCAATCGTAATTGAAAGTAGTGAATTATTGGAATGCTTTCAGTGGAATGATGATACTTACAAATTAGATGATGTGAAAGAGGAGTTAGCAGATGTTGTTAATTATTGTATACAACTTGCAAGTGTCTTAGATTTGGACATAAAGCAAATAGTGCTTGATAAATTAAAGAAAACAGAAGAAAAATATCCAGTTGATAAATGTAAAGGAATTTCAACTAAGTATAATAAATTGTAGGAGAAAACATGATAGTTTATAGTAATAATAAAAAAGGCTTTTTTGATGATGTTAGAGATAATATAATTGCCGATAAAATAGAAGAATCATTTAAAAAACAAAATATTAAACATAATAATTTAGCTGAATTTAGAAGTTGGTATAATTCACTTCAATTTGTACGAAATGCCTTAGATGATGATGAAATTAGTGGTGACTGTGATATAGCAATAGAATACCAAATTCCATTAACATCAAAACGTGTGGATTTTTTAATTGCCGGAATTGATGAAAATGCAAATAATAATGTTGTTGTTATTGAGTTAAAACAATGGGAAACCAGTAAACAAACAAATAATAATGATATCGTAGAAGCATATACTGGAAACGGATTAAGGGCTGTTACTCATCCAAGTTATCAAGCATACTCGTATGCAAAGATTATTGAAAACTTTAATGAGAATGTAAGTAAAGAAAATATATCTCTTATTCCATGTGCATTTTTACATAATTATAGAGAAGAAAATAGAAAGAATATAGATAATGAATTTTATAGTGAAGCTATATCGTGTGCTCCTATTTTCTTAAGCCATGATACTCCTAAACTTAGAAACTTCATAAAACAATATATTAGAAAAAAAGATAACATTGATATATTAATGAAAATTGAAAATGGCAAATTAAAACCTACTAAAGCTTTACAAGATGCTTTATCATCAATGTTAAAAGGCAACAAAGAATTCTACCTAATAGATGAACAAAAAGTTGTGTATGAAAAAATAAAAGAACTAGTATCACTATCTCTTAAACAAAAAAATCACAAATATACAATAATAGTAGAAGGCGGCCCTGGTACAGGAAAAAGTGTTGTTGCTATACAGTTATTATGTGATCTTATTGAAAAAGGATATTCAGTTAATTATGTGACTAAAAATCAAGCTCCTCGTGAAGTATACTTTAAAAAACTTAAGGGCGATAAGTTTAAACTATCATATATTAAAAACCTATTTAAAGGATCAAGTAGTTTTATTAATACTCCACTTAATACTTTTGATTGCTTACTTTGTGATGAAGCACACCGACTAAACGAAAAATCAGGTATATTCAAAAATTTAGGTGAAAATCAAATTAAAGAAATTATCCATTCATCAAGAGTATCAGTATTTTTTATTGATGAAAATCAAAAAGTTACAACCTCTGATATTGGATCAATTGAACTAATTAATAAATATGCATTAGAAGAAAATGCAAGTATAATTTCAGGTGATGATTTAAAATTAATATCACAATTTAGATGTAATGGCAGTGATGGATATTTAGCATTTTTAGATAATTTACTTGGGATAAGAGAAACAGCAAATTATAATATAGACTTAGATTATGATTTTAAAGTATTTGATGAGCCAAATGAATTAATGAATGCTATTAAAGAAAAAAATAAAATAGATAATAAGTCAAGAGTTGTTGCCGGATATTGTTATGAGTGGGTAAGCAAAGATGACCCTAGCCTTTATGATATATATCTAGATAATAACTTTAAAGCAAAATGGAATTTTAAAAGTACTACTACTTGGGCAATAGATGAAAATTCAATTGATCAAATTGGTTGTATCCATACATCTCAAGGATTAGAGTTTAATTATGTAGGAGTCATAATAGGAAAAGATTTAATTTATAGAGATAATCAAGTTTTAACAGATTATACCAAAAGAGCAAAAACAGATAAATCATTAATGGGGATTAAAAAGACAAAAGACTTTGATCTTGCGGATAAAATAATTAGAAATACTTATCGAACTTTAATGTCAAGAGGTCAAAAAGGATGTTATATTTATTGTGAAGATACTAGACTTGCTCAGTACATTAAAGAATCGTTAAATAATGATAATTAATATAATATAAAGTAAAAAAACAGCATTGTGAAATTCACAATGCTTTTAAACATATAAAAAACACAAATAAAACATATTATTTGAATGCAAAACAGTTGAAAATATGTAAAAACTATGTTAAAATTAAGTGTAATTAATTTTTTAGGAGGAAAAAGTATGAATTACGAAAAAATTATAATTGAACTATTAAGTCGAATTAAAGAATTAGAAGATAGAGTATCTTTACTAGAAAAACAAATAAACACTGAAAACGAAAAAGAAGAAGCGTATTCAATATCTTCATCAGGTATAAGAAAAACAACATTTACAGGAATGATTAGAGAGTATATTGAAAATAAAAAAATTGAAGCAGCCGAAAACGGTGCTACAGAATTAGTTCTTGTATGCAATGATATACAAAAACAATTTGGTGTAGTAAATCGTGCACCCTCTATTTGTAAAGCAATGTATGATTGCATGAAGCAAAATGATCAAGTATTATTTGCACCTGAAAAAGGAATGTCAACAAAATTAGAAATCAAATATTATTTAAAGTAATTCTAAAAATCAAAAAACCTCAATGATTTAAAATAAATTCATTGGGGCTTTCTAATAATTGGGTATTGCTGAATGCCTAAATTTAGTATATTGAATATTACAAATTAATTTTTTATGAGAAATTCAAAAAAATGAGTTAAAACACTTGCATTATTAAATACATTGTGTTATAATATTAAGGCGTTTTGAGATAGTATATATGCGGGTGTGGTGAAATTGGCAGACACGCTAGACTTAGGATCTAGTTCTTCGGAGTGCAGGTTCAACTCCTGTCACCCGCACCATCTTAAAACATTATACCGTGGGTCCTGTGGTGTAGCGGTTTATCACGCCTGCCTGTCACGCAGGAGATCGCGGGTTCGATTCCCGTCAGGACCGCCATTATGCGCGCATGTAGTTCAATTGGATAGAATACTTGACTACGGATCAAGGGGTTGTGGGTTCGAATCCTGTCATGCGCGCCATCTTATTTTATTTAAATCATAAAAACAACATCGGGACTTAGCTCAGCTTGGTAGAGCATCTGGTTTGGGACCAGAGGGTCACAGGTTCGAATCCTGCAGTCCCGACCATTAATTTTATATGCGGGCGTTGTTCAATGGTAGAACTTCAGCCTTCCAAGCTGACTATGCGGGTTCGATTCCCGTCGCTCGCTCCATTGAAAATACAAGTGGTACAGTAGATGTATCATTTTTTTATTTTATACATTTAAACTAATACTGAAACAGAGCTATGCATATATTATTAAGTTATTTGTTTGTGCTTGATAGTAGAGCTAGACTGTTTATGTTGAAATCTATTTAAGTTTGTGATATTATGATAAAAAGAAACACTTATATAGACATTAGTAAATAAAAATTAAATTGAGGAACGAAATATATGGAAATTAAAGGCAAAAACGAAACAGAACATTTAATACTTAAATATGATGATAACTTAAATACATACATAGATATAACTAAAGACGTGTTTTTTGTGAAGGATAACATAACCTATTGGTATGTTGGATTTAGTAAAAATAACAACTATTACTGCATGTAAAAATTAAAACTGTTAGTATCTACGAATCCTATAAAAATACCTTTTGATGAAAATAATGTATATATAAATGATATAAAAATTAAGCCTTACAACATATTAAAATTTGATAAACTTGGTTATAAAATTTTTTTAGGAGGATATAGAACAATATTTGTTGATAAAATTGATGTATGTAATGATGCTATACGCATTAATTATATTTGTTCAAATATTAAAACTGCTGATAATAATGTTTTACGTTATTACAAAGACTTAGCCAAATATTCAGCAGATATATCGACAACTGATAATAGTATAGAAAAAATATTATTTAATTTATATAGAAATGTTAAAGATATAAATGAAGAATCTGTTTTAAAATCATATTCTCAAGAAAGTGTTAAACAAATTGAATTTGATACGGCAAAATTAATATACCCATTTTCAACCAACAATTCACAAATTCTAGCAATCAATCGAGCATTTTGTAACAACCTATCTGTGGTTACTGGCCCACCAGGCACAGGCAAGACACAAGTTATTTTAAACCTAATTTGTAATGCAGTTGTTAATAATATGAAAATTGCGGTAATATCAAATAATAATACAGCGGTGGAAAATATTTATGAAAAAATGAAAGAATATGATTTAGATTTTATATTAGCATGTTTAGGAAATAATAAAAACGTAGAAAACTTTTTTACAAAATCGGATAATTTAGAATCCATAGTAGAAAATATGCGTCAATATAAAATTGATGATGATGTAAATGAAATAGTTGATAAATTAAAAGAACTGTATAATGTAAATAAAAAAATAATCAATTTAAAACATCAGTTATTTGAGTTAGAACAAGAATTCAAATATTACAAAGAAAAGCATGAATATGTTGATTGTAGTAATATAGTCGGTAAATATAGTAATTTTGAAAAAAGTTTTGATTTAAAGTACTATTTATTGTCTTTAAATAAAATTACTTTTTTGAAGAAACTTAAGTTGAAAATAAAATACAAAATAAGATATAAAGATATTTCTAATATTAATGATTTAATAATTTATTTAGAGTATGAGTTTTATAAATCAAAAATTGCGTCATTGAAAGAAGAAATTCAAAAGTCTGAAAATATAATCATGAAGAATGATATGGATGAATTAAATCAAAAATTAAAAGAACAAAGTAAATATATTTTGAACAATTATTTATATCAAAAATATAAAAATATTGAACCATGCAGTTTGAATCAAGACAATTATAAAGAAAATTTTAGAAATTTCATTAATAGATATCCAGTTATACTTTCTACAACACAAAGTTTACTTAGAAATATAGAATATGGATTTATGTTTGACTTAGTTATAATTGATGAGGCAAGTCAATCAGATATTTTAACTTCTATCCTTACAATGAATGTTGCCAAACAGATGGTTATTGTAGGTGATTCTAAACAATTATCTCAGATTGATAATCAAAAAATATATGATATGTCTGATCAATTAGCAGTAATTTATGACATCAAAAAATGCTATCAATATAAAAATAATTCTATTCTTCAATCAGTATTAACACTACCATGTGCAATTAAAAATACACTGTTATGTGAACATTATCGTTGCGATTCTAGAATTATTGAATTTTGTAATAAAAAATTTTATAATAATAGTTTAATTGTATGTACAAGTACTAGTAAAACTTCACCATTAATTATTTTTCATACTGTTGAAGGTAATCATGCTAGAAAAAATCCTAACGGAAGTGGTCAATATAATGATAGAGAAGCAATGGAAATAGTCGAAATATTAAAATCACTCAAAGAAGATGATGTAGGTATTATTACTCCATTTAGGGCACAAGCCGATTACATAAAGATGCTAATTAAAGATGACTTTCCAAACGTTGAAGTAGATACTATACATAAATATCAAGGCAGGCAAAAAAAAGTAATTATTCTTTCAACTGTGGTTAATGATTTAAAAATAGATGATGATGATTTCATTACTGATTTTGTCACAAATAGTCAATTACTAAATGTAGCAATTTCTAGAGCAATTAAAAAAATATATTTAGTAGTTTCTGACAAAGTATATAAAAGTACAAATAATACAATAGCTCAGTTCATAGATTACATCAAATATTATTGTAATGATTCGGATAAAGAAGGTAAAGTGACATCAATTTTTGATTCTTTATATAATAAACAAAATGAAGCGTTATTAAAATCGCCATGTAATAAATATGTTGATTCATACGCTGAAACGATAATGTTGAATGAACTCAATAAAATACTAGGAGATTATCCAGATTACAAGGTATTACTACATTATAGACTAAGTGATTTATTAGAAACATATGAGGGTTTTACAAATGAAGAAATTAGATATTTAAAACATTATAAAACTCATGTTGATTTTGTTATATTTGATAAAATATCCCATAAACCTGTATTATGCATTGAAGTGGATGGCACTAAATTTCATGATTATGATAAAATTCGAATTGAACATGATGAGATTAAAAATAGGGCATTAAAAGCCAATAACATAAATATACTTAGATTAAAAACAAATCAAAGTGGCGAAATATTAAAAATTAGACAATATTTGTAAAAAATATAAATCAAATGTATTCATGGCATTAATAATTTTTATTGATATATTTATAATATAAATAAATGAGGAGAGATTAATTTAACTCTCCTTTTTATATATGATTTACATACTAATAATCTAAATTATTATAGAAATTTATAAACAAAAAGAAAGTATTGATTTTTCTAAAAACAAAGCTAAAAGAAAAAGTAGGGTGACTATAAATTGTGGTCAATTTATTATGTCTACATCCTTAAGTTTTAATTATATGCATTTTGATGCTTGTATTATTTTTGTTTTTATATATTATGTTCATTAAGTATTTTACTAAAATGCTTGAATTGTTTAATGTAGTATGATAAGATTACATTATAAGTTATAGACTATTTTTATGTTACTACTAGGAGTGCACTATGAATTATTTTATTAGAAAACTAGAAAAAAGTGATATTAAACCATTATCTAAAATTATGAATGATGCGTTTTTAGATGAACCATGGAATGAAGTTTGGAATGAACAAATGTGCATTGATCGTTTGACTATCTTTACCAATATTTCTACATCATTAAGTTATACTTTGATAAATGATGAAAATGAAATATGTGGTGCAACAATAGGCTATGTTATTCCATTTGTTAATAAAATGGAATATGATTTGCAAGAATTCTTTATTGATCCAAAATTAGTTAAAAATCATTTAGGTAGTTTTTTAATGGAGGAATTATTAAAAGAAGTAAGAAAAGCTAATGTAGATACTTTTAAATTTTATACTTCAGGTAATTTATATAAATTTTATAGTAAATTTGGGTTTAAGAAAATAGAAGATGAATATTTAATGGATATGAATATTAATTAATTTATATATATAAGGATTGGTGA
>UQAI01000009.1 GCA_900538885.1 uncultured Mollicutes bacterium | reverse complement strand
TGGCGAAAGTACTGTCTTTTAAAAGAAACATTAAGTGTTTGAGTTAGAGTGATAATGCTAACTTTGTTCTTACTTACTATATTCTTTATAAAGACTTGCTAAATGACTAGATAATCTAACCTTTACTAAAATACCTTCGGGAAGATATGTTGTCTCATATACTTCCCCTTTTTCTTTCATTGTATTATATATATCACCACGATCAAAAGGAAGTAAATAAGTATTAATAACTAAATCTTTAAATAAAGTATTTTGAATATAATCAATAAGCTCACTATACCCTTCTTTAGTAACGGCAGATACATTAATTGAAGGGGAATAGTTTTTGGGAATATATATACTACTAGGTAATTTATCAATTTTGTTTATCGCATATACCATAGGAATGTCACTAACACCAAGTTTTGCAAGAACTTCATTAGTTGTATTAACTTGTAATTCAAGATAAGGACTACTAGCATCAATTACATGGACTATCAAACTTGCTTCAGTAATTTCCTCTAATGTTGATTTAAAAGATTCTACCAAGTGATGAGGAAGTTTACTTACAAATCCAACCGTGTCAGTGAGTAAGAATTCTAAATTATTAGGTAGTTTAATACTTCTAGTAGAGGTTTCAAGAGTTGCGAAAAGCATATCTTTAACAAATACTTGTTTATTTTCACTTTTATTATATATATCTAATAATGTATTCATCATAGTCGATTTACCAGCATTGGTATATCCTACTAATGCAACGACCGGAACATTATTGGTTGTCCTAGCTTTGCGGTTAATTTTTCGTGCCATTACAATATCATCTAGTTCAGCTTTAACTTTACTAATACGGTTTTCAATATGTCTACGGTCTAATTCAAGTTTTGTTTCACCACTGCCACGGCGTGCCCCACTAGCACCACCACCGCCACCACCGATTCTCGAAAGACTTGTGTATGACCCAGCAAGACGAGGAAGTTTAAATTTTTCTTCCGCAAGCTCAACTTGCAAAACTGCTTCTTTTGTTTTTGCCCTAGTCTTAAAAATTTCAAGTATCAACATTGTACGGTCTAACACGGCAGTATCAATATAATTGGAAATATTTTTAAATTGAATCGGACTTAGTTCATCATTAAAAATTACATAATTTGCTTGAATAGTTTCGGCGTAGCGTTTTACTTCATCAAGTTTACCACTGCCAAGGTATGTTGCGGAAATGGGAGTTGGTAAATTTTGTGTAATTGTTTCAATTACTTCAAGATCTAATGCAACACATAAGTTTTCCATTTCGGTCATTTCATAATGAAATAATTCATCATTACCTTTATTTATTCCAACTAATAAAACCTTGTTATTAATTTGGTTATTTATTTCCATAAGCATCACCACCATAAAAATTATAATTTAATATGCTTATTTTGTCAAGCACTTAATAGTTACTTTTCTTCAATATTTAGTTTTAATAAAAGATAATAAAACATATAATGTTATTAAGTGTATAGGAGGAGAAGATGTTAGAATCATTTAGTGCCCAAGCCATCCAAATAATTGAGGATGCGAAAAAAATAGCCTTAAAATTAGATAGTAGTGTTGTAGGAAGTGAGCATTTATTACTTGCTATGTATCAAACTCCCGACTCAATTTGTCGTTTTTTATTACAAGAAAAAAACATAACATATGAGATGTTACAAGATGCATTAAAAAGAATTACCATCATTCATAAGAAGAGTAATAATGATTTACTATTTACCGATAAATTTCAAGAAATTGTAACTAAAGCTGAAGAGTTAGCTGATAAAGTTAATAGTAAATATGTTTTTGATGAACATTTATTTTATATATTATTAAAAGATGATGCATCAGCAGGAACGGAAATACTGAAAGAGTTAAACCTTAATTTAGAGTATTTAATGGAAGATATTGAAGATATATTTAATTTTTATAAAGCTGATAATACTAATGATGAACCATATCCATACTTAATAAATTTAACTAAAAAAGCAATGATTCATCCATTTATTAAAAGAAACAATTATATTGAAAGAATAAATTATATTTTAAATAAAAAGCAAAAAAATAACCCCTTATTAATTGGTAGTGCTGGAGTTGGTAAAACCACTATTGTGGAAGGATTATCAAGAATTAGAAATAATGATACCATTTATCAGCTTGATTTAGGTGGGGTAGTGGCTGGAACTAAGTATCGAGGTGAATTGGAAGAAAAACTTCTAAAAGTTATGGATTACATTAAAGAACAAAAAGCTATCCTTTTTATTGATGAAATTCATAATGTAGTAGGAGCGGGTTCTAATGATGGTTCATTAGATATTGCCAATATCTTAAAACCATATTTGTCAAAAACAGATATTTCAGTTATTGGAGCGACTACACTCGAAGAATACTATAAGTTTATTGATAAAGATAAAGCTTTAATGAGAAGATTTCAGACAGTTTTTATCGATGAACCAACTGAAGCAGAAACTAAAACCATTTTATTAGGAATTAAGGATGCATACGAGGATTATCATCATACAACCTTTACAAATAATGAATTAGACTTGATAATTGATAAGTGTTCATTATACTTACCACAACGAGCCTTTCCCGATAAAGCAATAGATGTTCTTGATGAGGTTGGCTCAAGATATCAAAGTGATAACAACACCTTAATACCTAAAGAAGAAATGATTAATAGAGTGATTCAAGATATAACAAATATTCATATTATTAATTATGATGAATTACTACAGTTAAATTTAAACTATCCAGAATTAAAGCCTTATTACTTTAGATTTATCGAAAAAATAAAAGTTTATCCTAATATTTTTGTGGCTAATGTTTTAAAAGACTTTGAGGTAGAAACTTTATTACAAGATTTAGTTAAAGTTTTTAACTTTAAAAAAGAAATGTTATTAGAAATAGATTTAGATAATTATCAAGATAGTACAATGATTAATAATTTATTGGGATCAGCTAAGGGTTATATTGGATATGAGCAAGGTGGTATATTATCTGAACATATTATTAAATATCCTTTTGGTGTGGTTTATTTTAAAAATTATCATAATGTTCATTATTCCATCAAATCAGTACTTGACAAACTAATGCAAAAACCTTTTTTCTACGATAATAAAGGTAGAAAAATTAATCTTCAAAATACGATTTTTATTATTGAAAATAATAATCAAACTTTAATAGGTTTCAATCAAAATAATAAAGTAAAAGAAACTAATCGAATTACTTTACCAACTATTAAGATTAAACCAGATAATAGTTGTTATAATAAATTAATTGAAAAATATCATATTGATAAAAATTTAATAAAAACAGATAGTCCAGAAGAAACCGAAAGAATTATTTATAGTTTTCCATTTTAAATATTAAAGCAAAACTAATGAAAAACACTTTAAAAAGAGTAAAATATATAGGGAAATTTATAAACATAAGGACTACATATGATACCAACAATTATTATATCAAGCATAACAATGATAATACTTATTACAACAATTATTATCAAGCCTTCAATCACAATTAAATTAAAACACAAAGAATTAACATTTCAAACTTTTTGGATGGTTTGTCTAGTTGGGGCCATAGTGCTATTGATTACTGGTTTAGTCTCTAAAAACAGTTTGAAAGAACTCACCAATTTTAGTGAACCAATGAACCCTTTTAAAATATTGATTCTTTTTATATCAATAAGCATATTATCTATTATTTTAGAAGAAGCAGGTTTCTTTGAACTATGTGCCGTACATACTTTAAAAAAGGTGAAGAACTCGCAAAAGAAATTATTCTGTTTGTTATATCTTGTCGTTACAATATTAACTATGTTTACATCTAATGACATAATAATATTAACATTTACGCCATTTATCTGTTATTTTACAAAAAGAAAAAAGATTAATCCCATTCCTTATTTAGTAGGAGAATTTGTGGGAGCTAATACTTTGTCATTAATGTTTATTATTGGTAATCCTACAAATATCTATTTAGCAACATATTATGAAATTGGTTTTTTTGAATATTTTAAAGTGATGGCAGTTCCAACGGTTGTATTATCACTTACTGCTTTTCTTCTAGTGTATTTAATATTTAGACGTGAATTATCAAAACAAATAGTAAATGATGAAGATGTAACGACTGATGTTAAATGTAATAAACACTTAATTATAGTAGGACTTATCCATTTAATTACATGTACAATTATGTTGATTTTATCATCATACCTTAACTTCGAAATGTGGTATATATGTTTAGGGTTTGCTGTATCAATTACCATTTATTTATTTGCTTATGATTTAATAAATCATGAAAAGCATGAAATAAAGGTATATAAGAAAGCCCCATGGAGTTTAGTACCTTTTGTTTTATCCATGTTTATTATTGTTTTAGCCTTAAAAGAACATAGTGTATTAATGCATATTGCTAATTGGTTCGATTCGTTATCTCCATCTAGTATTGTTAAGACTTATATATATGGTATCAGTTCATATTTTTCTTGTAGTTTTATTAATAACATTCCGATGTCTGTTGCGTATGCAAGTATATTAGAAAATAGTAGTAGCGGACTACCTGCATTGTATGCGACAATTATAGGTTCAAATCTTGGCGCACTACTTACACCTGTAGGAGCATTAGCTGGTATTATGTGGTTAAGTTTATTAAAACACCATAATATAAAGTTTAATTTTATAACATTTATGAAGTATGGAATAATAATATCAATACCTACAATACTTGTAGGAATTACTGTTTTACTAGTATTTATCTAATAAAAAGGGTTACATATACATTGGTATAGTAATCCCTTCTTAATTTAATTAAAATTGATTCGGTTTAGCTAGGAGAGAATCTAAAAGCCTATCTAAAACCTTGAAAAAAGCGAAATTTTGTGGTATTATATTATCATTCAAATAGTCTTGGGGTATTGTATGGAAAATAAAATTAAAGTTTTTGAGAATAAGCAAGTTCAAACCGCATGGAATTCCGATGAAGAAGAATGGTATTTTTCTGTAGTGGATGTTGTTGCTGTTTTAACAGATAGTGCGAATCCTAGAAAGTATTGGTCTGTACTAAAAACGAGGTTAAAAGCAGAAGGAAGTGAAGTGACTACAAATTGTAGTCAGTTGAAAATGCTAGCTCCGGATGGAAAAATGCGTATGCGGGATGCAATGAAGACGCAAGATGTTTTGCGACTTGTGCAGTCAATTCCGTCACCGAAAGCAGAGCCTTTCAAAATGTGGCTTGCGGAAGTTACCACAACAACGATTTCCAAGCAAGAGTCCCCTACAACTTTTAGCGAAAACAGATCGATTGCTCGGCGTGGGGGAAAAGTCGCAGGCGTTGCAAAGCAAGAACATGAAGAAGCAACCGGGACAAAAGCACTCTCTCCGTTTAACGCAACAGATAAATCGGCTTTAGAGGTTAGAAAATACGAAGGTGAAGAAAACTAAAAATTAAATGTCCACATAAGGAATCAAGCATCTATCAGAAATGGTAGGTGCTTTTATTAGTTTATATGAAAATTTCGTTTTGTGGTAGATAACAAAAAAGTTTTGATTAAATACTTAAGTTTTATGACAAAACTAGAACTACTTCAGTAGCTTTTTCTAGGATCTGCTATTTGTGAATTAATTGTTGTAAGATTACTTTTTTAAGTGACTTGTAGGAATCACTCTTCTTTTATTACAAAGGCATATTATCAGTTATTGAGTTAAATTGTTAGTTTTTTTTCAATTTTCTTTTATTTTTCTTGTATTCATGTTATAATAAGTAGTTAGTATATAATAAGGGTGGTTAATATGAAAAGAACAGGTGAACAAAAATTTTATATTAAATCGAACAATTTACATTTACTTAGTATTTTAGATGACAACTATTATATGGAACTTGGTGTTGTTGCACTTTCAACAATTGATAGGTTAATCAACCATCAAGTTTTAGAGTTATCAAATCTAATATATGATGATATTTTAAATACTGGTATTGGTAAAATTACCGATGATAGTAGTAATGATGCCGACTATCAATTAAACTATTTACTAAGTTTACGACAAAAAAGATCATCAAATAAGTTTTTCTTAACTTGTGGAACAATTATCTATTATGATAATTTAGGAAATCAAAAGTACGCACCAGTTGTACTTATTCCAATTGAAATTGATTATCGTAATGGTAAAGTAATTTCTGCTGGTTCACCTATGACTAATCGTTTATTATTGAAAAAACTTTCCACCACATTTAGAGATACTAAAGAAGAACAAAATCGTTTTATTGATTATTATAGTAGTGTTATACTTACAAATATCGGCCAAATAGATAAATATATGGAAGCACTAGGAAATGAAACAGGATATAACTATTCACCATGTAACTATTTAACGGTATGTAATGTTGAATACTATGATTTTACTATAAATAATGACTACTTTAATGTTGAACGTTCAGTATATGAAGTATCAAGTGAAGAAGTAATCAAGGATTACTTTAAAGAAGTTAGAGCTATCCTTCCAACAAATATGGATCAAAAGTATGTTATTTTAAAGGCACTTCATGGTGATAGTTTTACAGTTGATGGCAGACTTGGCTCAGGTAAAACATATACAATTTTGAATATTATTGTTGATGCCATCTTTAAAGGTAAAAAAGTATTATATGTTGATCAAGACTTGGACAATGTATGGGATCTTGAAAAAAACCTAAAGTTTTTAGGATTAGATTCATACATATATAATTTAACAAAAAGTCTTCGTGAAATTGAAGTACCTAAAATGAATTTACCATTTCAAAACAATATCGAATTTACAAACGATGATTTAGATTTTTTAAATAAATTTGAAAATGATTTAGATAGCAAAGAATATGGGTTTCCTATCCGCTATATTTTAGAAACATTAGCTGTTTTAAATAATACTTCTCATACCTTTTTACCATTAAAAGTAGAAAACATAATCCAAAAGTATGAAACGATGGATTTATATGTCGACTTACAAAAAGTAGAAAAGGCCTTTGATGTGATTGTTAATTATGACCAAAACATTTGGAAAAACCTAAATATTTCACATAATAACTTTACGATTAAAGAAATTGAAGATCGTGCTAATCGCATTTATAACATTCATATAAGATTAAATCAAGAGGTAGAAGAATTCTGTGATAAATATTCAATTATGTTTCCTAACAATATTAATGATTTAGATCGCTTAGTAGGTAATATTGTTAGTTTTGATTATATTAAACCACTAGCTTCTTGGAAAGATGTAGACATTAGACAAAATGCACTTGATGCAGTTAGAGAAATTCAAAATCTATCTGATATAAATTATAATAGTATAAATTATTATGAAACTAATATTAATAAAGAATATAAAATAGGGACATGTGACTCAATATTTAAAGAATTATGTGGTAAATACTACCGCAATGTTAATGAAAATAGTGACAATATTAAATACTTGGATCGTTTACTAGAAAAAGAAGACTTGACAACTCTTATCAATAAATTAGGAGAAAATCAAGAACATTTAGTTAAGTATCAAGCAGAACTTAGTAAGAGTTTTGATAATCCAGATTTTTTGAAGGAAATAACTTTTACGGATTATAAGTTCATTAACGCCCTTTTCTATTTTATTAGTAATAATGTTGTTTACAAAAATTGGTGTGACTTGCTAATCTCTGATTACACAACTTTCACAAAAATAGGTCAAAAAGTGGAAACCTTATATGGCAAAGCATATGAAATACATAGTAAATACGCTCCATATGTGCTTCCAGACCATCAATTGTATTTTGATGAGATTAATACAATTATTTCAACTAGGGAAGTTAATTTACAACTTAAAAAATCATTTAATAAAATAAAAGTTAGACAAAAACATATAAGTACAATGGAACTTATCAAAGATGTTAAAGAATATCATGGAATAATAAGTGAAATTAGACCATACGTTGTTGACAGTAACTACCGAGGAACTAGAAAAACCGAAGTTATCATTTCATCATTTATTAACTTTTATAATTTCTGTAAAGAACTTACACCTAAACAAATTGTTCAGTTCTATAAAATTGTACCTAGAAATAAAAAAGAATCTCGCTTGAATTTAGATTCTTTACATCAGGCACTAAAGAATTTTAAAGAAGAATGTGAACAAGCCGATAAACTTAGTTTGTATCTTGAAGAATTAAAAATAATAGTAACAGGTAGTTTTGGCTTTGATAAAAAGAAAGAATTAAAACAAGTTCAAGATTATTTAAAGAAAGTAGTTAAATGTAAAAAAGAATTACAAGATATATTTATAAATAGTCAAAAGATAACAACAAACCAAATTCTAGAATTAATTCAAATAGATGAACAATACACAGATAATAAACATCATCTCGAAGAAAATAGTAATCGTTATCAAGAACTATTAGGGGAAAACTATAAAGGGTTTGATACAATTATTAGTGACATGGTTCAAACACTAGACCATTTCGATGATTTCATCAAAAGGTTGAAAGAAAATGTATCAGTGGAAGCTTTATTTGAAAACGAAACTCTAACTAGATTAATTGATAATGGTATAACCCTAAGAAAACTATGCACAGAATGGTTTAATGCTTTTAGGTCTTTCTCATTGTGTTTTAAAGGTGGAAATAACATCATCCAAATGAATTCATTTAAAGCAAATAATGAATTGTTAACTGCATTTTCTAATACTACATATCAAATAGAACATATTTTGTTTATTAATGAAGTATTAAAAAAATGTAAATTATATGGTTTAGAAAACCTTTCTAAATTAATTATAAAGGCAAAACCAAAACAAGAAATAGCTGATTCATATCTATATGTAGTAGTTAAAGAATTATACAATATTATTAAAAATGAAAAACCACACCTACTTGACTTTGATAGTTATGAAAATGTGGTAGAAAAATATAATCAATATGAATTAGACTATTGTGCTAGAAATATAGAGGCTCTTTCAAGAGATAAAGAAAAATCATTAGCATCCAAACTTACAAACATTAAATTTGATGATTATAATAGAATAGTTGAGATTCTTTCAAAACATACAAATATTTTCCTATCAGATTTAAATATTTTTAATAGTGACTTTGATTTACAATTATTTGATTTAGTAATTATCGATGATGGACATTTATCTTCAGCTAATAAGTATAATCGTATTAATGAATGTAAACAATGTATAATTTTTGGCGATAAATCATCGCAAAGTTCAATTGTTAATACCCTAATGCAAAGGGTTAGCGAGTCATGTATTGTTCCATATCATAATCGTTATATTAGAATGAGCTCACGTTTCAATAATCTTTGGGCGAACAATAATCGATATATATATAATTATGATACTAAAATTTCAAGACAAATGGTAAATTCCACCGATCATTTCGCAATTAAAGTTGTGGAGTTTTTTGAAAAAAATCCTACTCATATCATAAATGTATTAGTGGGAATAGATGCTACAAGAAGAAAAGTATATGAAGCTATTGTAAGTGAACTTGAAAAAATATATTCAGGTGATGAAATTATCAAGATACTTTGTTATAATATTAGAATTATTGATGCGACTACAGAAGGAGCTAGATATGTTAATGATGTAATGATTTATTTCAATGATTTTCAAAACCTTGAACAAAATCAAAAAGAACTTATTTTTAAAAACTTTGTAGTTGTAAGTAACAATGTTCATATGTATTATGTAGGTACCAAAATAGATGAACAAAATGAATTAATGTTAAAAAATATTAATAATACAATTGGAAAAACAATAGCTCATCCTAAGAAGTTAGAAGGAATATCAATTGTTTTATTAGAAAAATTAAAACAAAAGAATCTAAAAGTTAGAGAGGGCTTTGGCTATTTTGATTTAATTATTGATGAAAAGAATACAGTAGCGATTCTTTTAATTGGCAAAGTAAAAAATGAGGAATACTCATTACTTGATGAATATAACTATTATTATCACCAATATCAACGCAATGGCTGGATTGTAGAACCACTTTATATGAGTGATCTAATTGATAATTTTGATAACGTAATAGATGAATTAGTGGAGCTTGCGAAAAATGAAAGATAGTGTAGTAGTTAATAAAAGAAAAATAATTAATGAGTTAGCTCAAGAAATCAAAAAAGAAAATCAAAATCTAGCAAAACTAAAAACGTCAATTAAACAAGCAGTTAAACTACAAATTGATTTAAATCATAGCATATATAAGGGTCGTACTTTAATGCATTATGCGGTACTTGGTAACAATAGCGGAGTGATACCACTACTTGCTAAATCGGGTGTTAATGCTAACATTTGTGATGATAATTACAATACCCCACTTCATTTTGCGGTTGAACGTAATGCCTACTATGCAATAGTGGAGTTATTAAAAATTGACAACATTGATATCAATGCATTAGGCGAATTTGACCAAACCCCTCTACATAGAGCAGTTATTGGTGGTAACATTGATATTATTAAATTATTAGTAGACAAAGGCGCTGATTTATTTATGGTAGATGAAAAAAATGAATCCCCCTTAGACTACGCAAAAGATGAAAAAAACTCAATCATTATAGATTATTTAAAAGAAATACAAGAAAATGAAAGGAAGAATAACCATGAATGAAAATATTATAGAGTATTTTACTAATAATGATCGTTCGGTATTAGAGTGGGTTAGTTTTGGTATTGATATAGCACTTGCTGCTGTGGTGGTAATAGGACTATTAATTTTACTTGCTAAACACATTAAAAAAAGTGCTTTTATTCCAGGCTTGATAACTTATATTGTCTTATTTGTGGTAGCATATTTATTAGATTTAAAGTTAATAAAAATATGTCTATATGGTTCGCTAATTTCAATGATCATTATGCTCATTGTTTATTATGTACCAGAAATAAAAAATATTGTTACAACTGGAAATAAATCAAAGGCATCAAAACAATTTTTATCAAGTGAACAGACAAAAGAAGAACTTATTAATACATTGATAAAAACTGTTGACCACCTAAGTTCACGTCGTGTAGGAGCGATTATCACAATTGAAAAAGAACATACTTTAAATGTTTATATTGATAAAGCTGTCAAATTAGATGCATTAGTATCATTTGAACTACTAGATACTATTTTCCATCCTAATACTGCTTTACATGATGGGGCCGTTATTATAAGAGGTAATCATGTTATGTGTGCTAGTGCTTTCTATCCATCAAGTGATAAAAATGATATTCCTCAACAATATGGTTCAAGACACCGTGCAGCTATAGGAATTAGTGAAGTGACTGATGCTTTTACAATTGTTGTATCAGAAGAAACTGGGCAAATCGCTACAACAATTGCCGGAACAATTACAGGAAACGTATCTTTAGATAGTTTAAGAATGTCATTAGAACAACACATCATAGTACAATAGGTGATAATATGGCAATAGAAATATTAAAAACAATTTTTGGATTACCTGTTTCGTATGGAGTTATCGCTGCAGTTATCGTAGCGCTATTAAGTTTAATAACGTTTATTGTCTTTAAAAAAATTGCTTTTGCGGAAATATCAATTCTTATTGCTGGCATTGTTAGTGTATTATTAATGCCAAATAATCACTTAGCGATACAAATAATTTATGCTGTTTTGTTTTGGTTACTTGCAGGGTATAGTATTTATAATTTTATTATTACATATCAAGTTTATACTGCCTATGACCGTGAATTAAACAACTATTTAAAAAACAATGAATTTGATTTCTTTGTTCAAACTAATCAAAAGGATTTAATAATTGGTTATAGTAATAAATTACCTAAAATAACAAAAATGTCAGGTAAAGATATCAAAGGTGTGTATTGCTGGAAGTTACTACTAGATTATCTAAAAATAACAAAAATAGATGGCAAGGATATTAATCTTGCCACAGTTAGTGATTTTTTAGCTCAATTTAAAAGTGCTAACAGCAAACATGTTGTTTATAGTTTCAAATTTGAAATGCCTAAAGTTGATGATCTAGTAAATGATGAAGAAGAACCAGAATATATGAATTATATAGGAATTATTCAACCTGTGTATTACAAAAAGAAATTAATAGGCCGAAATATTTACTTCTATCAAGATAGAATGCAAGTACTTGATGATTTAAGACAAGCCTTAAAACAAGCTACAGCTGATTTAGAAACATCATATAATTTTACTTATATGATGATGAGTTTAACTGACTATGTAGGTTTATATTTTGATTATAATACGAGAACTTATGTGGCAACTGAGGCCTTTATGAAGTTTAGTCGTACTCATCAAAGAGAATATACCTTTAATCAATTTCTTGATATGATGCATCCAAATGATGTTGATGCATACATTGAACAAGCCGCAACCATTAATAGTATATATGTAACCAAATTAAAATATAGATTACTAATAAATGATGATTACTATTATGTTATGGAAGACTCAATCAATATTAATAAAGACGCTGATTTAGTATCAGTGATTAGAGTATTAAATAAAATAGATGAATCGGCTCGTAAAGATGTTCCATTATCAACTAATGAAGCTGAAACAATGCTCGATAATTTAAGTACATCTAATATCTGTGATGTTATGGATAAAACTGAAAATATTTTAAATACAGTTGTGGGTAAAGATGAAAAAGATTAATGCAGTAATTGTAATGGCTGGAAAGGGAATAAGAATGAACCTTTCTTGTAATAAAACATTATACAAAATTAATGAAATTCCTCTTTTCATGTATTCAGTAAACAAACTAAAAAGCCTTTCTAATTTAAATGATTTATATGTGGTAGTAAATTCAAATGATATACAAGAAGTAGAAGAAATCTTAAAACAAAATGATATTAAAGCTAACATAGTTATTGGTGGTAAAACCCGTAGTGAAAGTGTAAAAAATGCTTTAAAAGCTATGAGTAATAATTATGATGTTATCATTCATGATGCAGCAAGACCACTAACAAATGTTGTTGACATACTAACTTTAATTGATACAACTGATTATGTTGGTACTTTATATCATAAAGTAACAGATACAATCAAAATGGTTGAATCAACTACAACAACAATTAACCGAGATCATTTAAAAGCGGTGACAACACCACAATATTTTAGTAAAGAATTAATCCCTTTAATTTTAAATAATGATATAGAATATACTGATGAATTACAAATATTTGAACAACAATACCCGATAAATTATATTGAAGAAAATTCATCAAATCTAAAAGTTACTAATAAAGATGATTTAACAATAGTTGAAACACTACTAAATAAAGGCGAAAATTTTATAGGTCATTCATATGATTTTCATCCGTTTACTGAAAATAGGCCACTAATCCTTGGTGGTGTTGATATTCCATATGAAAAAGGTTTAGCAGGTCATAGTGATGCTGATGCTCTATATCATGCGGTAACGGAGGCAATAATTGGGGCTCTTGGATTAGGTGATATAGGAACATTTTTCCCAGATAATGATGCCAAGTATAAGAATATGGATTCTTCATATTTTTTAAAAGAAGCAACAAACCTTGCAAAGATTCATAATAAAGCAATAAAAAATATTGATGCAATTATCTATATAGAAAAGCCTAATTTAAAAGCATACAAAATAAAGATGGCAAACAATATCAAGTTAATTACTAATTGTGAATATGTTAATGTTAAAGCAACAACAATGGAAAAACAAGGTTTAGTTGGCAATGGCACAGGAATTGGGTGTGAGGTTGTTTGCCTACTTACAACCAAAAAATAAAATTACTTAAACTCTTGCAATTTGCGTAATCATTTGATAAAATATAGTTAGGAAAAAGTGGTGATTGATATGAGAACTAAAAAACAAATAAGAAAAAGTCGTAAAACTAGATTTGTGCTAGGAATAATTATGATGGTCATTGCCCTAGCATTAATGATATTTGGTTATGTAGCAATAGAAAAAGAATTATTCTTTATTGGTGATTTGAAGTATAATGGTGCTTCATATTTGATACTTGCTATAGTAACTGCTATATGGTTTGTCACAGCGATGATGCTTGCTGTGGGTGGTGTAATAATTATTATAAACCGTAAACAAGTTTATTTTGAGTATTCAGATAGACCATATTCATCAAAACTATAAAAAAACTATTGAAAAGGCGAGTTCTATATTGAACCGCTTTTTCTTATTTTCTTTCATAAAGAAACTTTTATATCCTTTTTCAACCATAAAAGTCATATTTGTAGTATAATAATACAAAATAGATGTATAAGATAATATTAAAAGTAAAGGGGGAAAATTATATATGACAGATGCTGAAATTATCAAATTAGTTAAAAAAACACTAAAGAAAGTAAGACCATATCTTCAAGCTGATGGTGGTGATGTTGACTTTATTAAGGTTGAAGATGGCATTGTTTATGTTCGTTTATTGGGTGCATGTATTGGATGTGCATCAAGTGATGAAACAATTAAAGGCGGAATTGAGGCTTTGCTACTTGAAGAAGTTCCTGGTGTAATTGGGGTGGAACAAGTAGAAGATGGTGAATAACATGAAACCTGGTGATATTGTACTCGCAAAAATAACTAATATCTTAGGGTATGGTGCTTTCGCAAAAGTTGGTGAATATGATGGTCTTGTTCATATATCAGAGTTTTCAGATGGTTTTGTAAGAAAAATCACAGATTTTGTTAATGTGGGTGAAGAAGTTAGACTTCGTGTTATCGAGGTTGATGAAGAACATAAATTACTTAAATTAAGTTACAAACAATTACACAAAACAAGGGGAGTTAAGTGTAAAGTGCCTAGTTATGAAATAGGATTTAAAACTATAGAGGAAAACCTTGATAAATGGATTAATGAATATAAAGGTGAACACAATGAATAAAAAATTAATTATTTTAATGATCCTTTTACTTTGTATGACTTTTACATCTTGTAAACATGATAAGATATCAGAGGACTATCCATCATTAGAAGATAAAAACCCAATAGTTAAATATACTTATGTTGATGATGTTATAGAAAAAATAAATGGTGATTATACTGGTATTATAATGTTTGGCTTTAAAAATTGTCCATGGTGTCAAGCCGCAATATCTTATGTTGATGAAATAGCAAAAGAAAAAAAGTATAAAGAAGTTTTGTATTTAGATATAAAAGATATGCGTGATAATAATGAGTCGGTTAATCATGAAAAATATTTAAATATATATGAAAAAATTAAAATAGATAATCCTGAAAAAATATTTGCACCAACAGTTATTGTGCTAAAAGATGGAACAATTACAGGATATCATGTTGCGACTGTCACATCACATGTTATTGTTGATGGTAATTTACCACCAATGACTGATGAACAAATTAATGAACTAAAGGAAATATATCGAAACATTTTTTAATGCATAAATAAAACGTTATTATAATAAAATACCTTGGGTGATATTTATTAAAAAAAGAATAATTTTAATGATATGCGTTATAGGTATTTTATTTTTATTTTCTGTAGTTATACCACTTGCAAGTGCTACAAAGAAACAAACATCATTATGCATATATATAGATCCAGGCCATGGTGGCTATGATGGTGGGTGTACTAGTAAAGACAAACAAACATTAGAGAAAGACATAACGCTAAATGTTAGTTTATACTTAGCAAGTTACTTAAGGCAAAGCGGATATATTGTAAAAATTACTAGAGAAACTGATACTGCTTTAAGCAAAACAAAAAGAGAAGATATATATAAAAGAGTTAAAATGATTAATGATTCAAATGCAAATTTATATATCTCTATTCATGCTAATGCTTATCCATCTACTTATGCAAAAGGTGCTCAAGTGTTTTACCAAAAAGGCAAAGAAGAAAATAAAATGCTTGCTGAAAGCATCATGAAGGAACTTAAATCATTTGATCCTACTAATAAACGAGAGGCTTTAACGATTAAAGATAAATATTTAATTGATAACGTTAAAGTACCAGGTTGTTTAGTAGAAATAGGATTCTTGAGTAATCAAGAAGAACTAGAAAATCTAGTTAATCCATCGTATCAAGCAAACCTTGCATTAACATTATATATAGGAATTCAAGAATATTTAGATTATATAAAATAGAAATGGAGTCATAATATGGAACAAATTATGATAAAAATAAAAGATGAAGAATCAATGATAAAACTCGGAGAATTACTAGTTGATTATGCTTACCCCAATTTGGTAATTGCACTTGTGGGTGACCTTGGAGCCGGTAAAACAACTCTAACTAAAGGAATTGGAAAAGCTTTAGGCGTAAAACGTGTAATCAATAGTCCTACTTTTACCATTATGAAAGTATATGAAACAACAAATGAAAAAATAAAAAAACTATACCATTTAGATGTATATCGTATTACTAATAGTGAAGATGACTTTGAACTTGAAGAATACTTTTATTTAGATGGACTTGCTGTAATTGAATGGGCTCATATTATTCAAGATATGTTACCTAAAAATGCTTGGGAAATAGAAATAATAGATTTAGGTGATGACACTAGACAAGTAACGATAAAAGCAAGTTCAGAATTAATAAACAAACTAGGAGATGGACAATATGAAATTATTCATAGATAGTGCTACTAATTACTTATATTTAGCAGTTGTAAATGATGATAATACTGAAGCATACGCATTTACAAGAATGGGTAAAAATGATCATTCTGAAACATTAACTAACTTTTTAGATGACTTCTTAAAAAGCCACAATATTAAGATAGAAGATATCACAGAGATATATGTGGGCAGAGGCCCTGGTTCATATACTGGCTTAAGAATAGCAGGAACCGTAGGTAAAGTATTTGCTTTTATTAAGAATCTTCCTTTCTATAGTTTTTCATCTTTAGATTTAATTGCTTCTAAGTATTTAGAGAGTGATGGAAAATATAAAGTTTTAATTAAAGCTAAAAAGAATTATAGTTACCTAAAAACCTACACGGTAAAAGGAACAATAAAAGTAGATCAAGAAGATACTTTCCTATCAGATGAGGAACTTTCTAAGTATGATGACTATCAACCAATAGTAGTTGATGATAACACTTTTACAAATGGTGAAAAAATGGCTTTAAATATTCTTAAATATAAAATGTATAAAGAAGAGAATAAATATGATTATGTTCCAAACTATCTAAGAAGTGAACTATCATGATTAGAAAACTAGAAGAAAAAGACATAACAAAAATTGTAGAATTAGAAGAAAAAATATTTGGTGAAACATTAGGAGTAGAAATGCTTCATAGTGAACTTTCTAATCCCCTAGTATGGTTTAGGGTGATTGAAAACGAAAACCAAGTAATCGGTTATATTGGTGGATACTTTTACGATGGTGCTGGCGAAATCATTAATTTTCTAATTGATGATATATATCAAAGAAAAGGATATGGAACACTTCTTTTTAATAGTTTAATAGAAGAGGCACGTGTTGCAGGTATTAAACAAATAACCCTTGAAGTAAAAGAAACAAATATTAAAGGTATTAACTTCTATACTAAAAACGAATTTAAACAAATATCAGTTAGAAAGCATTACTATAAAGATGGGGAAAATGCCCTAGTAATGATGAAGGAAATAAAATGAAAATATTAGGAATAGAATCAAGTTGTGATGAAACTAGTGTAGCGATAGTTGAAGACGGAAAAAAAGTGTGGAGTAATGTTATTTACACACAAATAGAAATCCACAAACAATATGGTGGGGTTGTTCCTGAAGTTGCAAGTAGACATCATATTGAAAAAATTACATATGTAATAGATCAAGCTCTAAAAGAAGCAGGACTAACATTAGATGAAATAGATAAGGTTGCGGTTACAGCTGAACCAGGTTTAATAGGTTCATTAATGGTTGGAGTAAATGCGGCTAAAACCATTGGACTTGTTTTTCATAAACCAGTAATTATGGTAAATCATATTCATGGGCATATATATGCAAACTACCTTGAGTCTGATTTTAGTTTTCCACTTCTTGCTTTAGTTGTATCAGGTGGACATACTGAACTAGTGCTAATGAAAGATCACTATGAGTTTGAAGTATTAGGTGAAACACTAGATGATGCTGTTGGTGAGGCATACGATAAAATTGCAAGAGTTGTTGAAGTTGGTTACCCTGGGGGACCTATCATTGATAAAATGGCAGCAGAGGGTGAGCCAACCTATGAACTACCACGCGTAAAACTAAGTAAAGACAGTTATGATTTTAGCTTTTCAGGTCTAAAGTCAGCTGTTATAAACTTACATCATAAAGCAGAACAAAAATGTGAAACTCTAAATTACAATAATCTTGCGGCTAGCTTCCAAGCATCTGTTGTTGATGTACTTTGTATGAAAACTAAAAAAGCAGCTTTAGAATATGGCGTAAAACAAGTAATCATTGCTGGTGGTGTGGCTGCAAACAAAGGATTAAGAAGCAGAATGCAAGAAGAAATGGATAAACTTGGAATTAAACTAACCGTTCCAAAATTCAAATATTGTACTGACAATGCAGCAATGATAGCAGTTGCTGGATACTTTAAAGATAAAACAGGAAAATAGTATATATAAATTTAATAATAAAAATTCAAAAATGTTACTTTTGAACTAACCAAACAAGTGCTAGTCTGAAAGTAACTTTTTAATTTATAATCAGATTATTAAAAGAATAGAATTTACCGTTATCGGAAATAATTCATACTAAATTATTTGACATATTTCCAACAATGGTATATAATGATAAAAGTTAAAGTGGAGGTAAATTGTGATGTTTGTATCAGTCAAAGAAATTGCGAAAAAATGGAATGTTTCAGATAGAATGGTTAGAAATTATTGTGCTCATGGTAGAATCCCAGGTGCATTTTTGACAGGCAAAACTTGGAACGTTCCTGTAGATGCAGTAAAACCTGAAAGAGAATTAAAAAAACCATTTAGCGATAATTCATTATTAAATATTTTGAAAGAACAAAAAGACATTAAACTTAAAGGCGGAATTTATCACAAAACGCAAATCGAATTAACATATAACTCAAACCATATTGAAGGTAGCACTCTAACTCACGAACAAACAAGATATATTTTTGAGACAAACACAATTGGTGTGGAAAAAGGGGTAATCAACGTTGATGATATTGTTGAAACTGCTAATCACTTTAAATGCGTTGATTATATAATAGACAATGCCATGAAACCACTTTCTAAGTCAATGATAAAAGAACTTCATTTTATTCTTAAGAATGGAACAAGTGATAGTAGAAAACAATGGTTTAATGTTGGGGACTACAAAAAACTTCCAAATGAAGTTGGTGGACAAGAAACTTGTTTACCAGAAAATGTAAACACGGAAATGAAAAAACTTTTAACAAGTTATAACAATATTGAAAAGAAAACTTTTGAACAAATATTAGATTTTCATAAAGTTTTTGAATCTATTCACCCATTTCAAGATGGAAATGGTCGTGTTGGAAGACTGTTAATGTTTAAAGAATGTTTAGCAAATAATATTGTTCCATTTATTATAGATGAAGAACACAAATTATTTTATTATCGTGGGCTTAAAGAATGGAATAATGAAAAAAGATATTTAATAGATACTTGTTTATCTTGCCAAGATAAATATAAAAAATGGTTAGATTATTTCAAGATTGAATATTAGAGTATAAAGTAGATAGACAAATAGCACTATCACAAATTATAAATGGTCAAACAAAATGGATTGAGTAAATTCTAGATACTTAAAAACAAACTAGCACTTATAGAATATATGTAGAACGCTTCTAGAGTATTTAACTAATACAAGAATGGAAATGTTAATATGTGTTCTTGCGTGTGACTCTAACAAAATGTAAGTGGCTATTGAATATTTAAAAAGTATACTATTAAAACTGGGCCCAATAAACCTGATTTCGTAGCTGGTGATAACTCTATTTTAATTGATTCAAAAAACGTAGCTTCGCAAAGTTTAACTAATCAATTAAAACGATATTTAAATATGGGATATAATAAAACAATTATTTATGTTAGATTAGGAACTAAATTATCTCCCGCTTTAAAAGCATCAGGTATAATTATTAAGTATTTCCCTTGGTAAAAAATGAAAGGAGAAAAATAAAAATGTATAAATTATATAGGGACTTTCAGAATAAATCAAAAGATATTGCCATTTTAAAAGATTTAGCAAAAGCAATTAATAAATTTGGATTTCATTGTTCATACAAGAATTTTATTTACGAGCGACCATTTTCGAAAAAAGATAATTATATAATTGATTTAATTTTAGAATATGCTGAAAAAATAGAAAACTTCAATATTAAACTGGGAATGTTATATAGTCTAGGAGTTCCTGGATTTGATGATGCAATACCATATTTATGTGATTTATTTGAAAAGTATGTTGCGAACAATTACAATGAACCAACAGATGAAATATATATGCAACAATTGGGCAACATTATATTTGATATAAAAAGTGTAAAATATAAAGAATTGTATAAAAAAATAATTAATTCTAAAATTTGTCCTTCTTCTGCCGTATTTATTGAATTAATAGATGAACTAAAAATTAGTGATTTTGATGATGACATATTGAAAGTAATATATAGAGAAAATGTAATTCCTAATCAGTGGTTAGGTTCAGTAAGTGAAACTGATAAATATTGGTATTCAGAAATAGCATTAATCTATATTTTAAATAGAAAAGATGATAAATACGATTATTTAATAGAAGTTTTTAAGTCTCCTGAAAAATTAGAGTGGATATCATTTGTGGAATCATCTGATAAGCAGACAAACTATAAGACATGCTATAATAGATATAAGAAAATAGCTTCAAATGCTGAAAAATATAAAAGTATTAAGAAAAAAATTAAACCTTTAATATACTAAAAACTAATATATCTAACTTTAATCAGTATTAAAATAGAATTAAAAAGAAGAGGTTTATAAAATGGAAAACATTCAAAATAATATTACTTTAATAAAAGATTTAGCTGAAAAGTATGCTAATTGTATGGAAAGTTATGATGAAATAGTTGAGAACTGTAAAAATGTAGTATTTACAAAAGATAAGAAATCTTCGTTATCTTTATATGGGATGTTTATTCCAGATGATAAAATGACTCCTCTTATTGGTAATTATGAAGGTAGAATTATAAAGGATGAGTCAAAGAGAGATTTCAAATATTATTTTGATAATAATAATCGTATAATAATGACGGAAAGATATTCAGAAGGATCTATAATAGATATATTATTTTATTACTATTATGATGATCATATTGATATTGCAATATATTCACCTGACAAAAATAAAGTTATAGTTGTTGGTAGAATAGAGTATGTTGATGGTAAAATATCAAGATTTATAGAATCACAAGATTTGTTTCCTGAAGTGAGTTATGAAGAATTAGTTTTTAATAAAGATGATGATACAACAGTACAACAAAACGGTTATTGGGATATACTTGGAATGAAAAAATTTCGGACTAAAAGTATTCAAATAAGAAAAAAATAATTAAGAAAAATTAAAAAACGTAACAATATTTATACAATTAAAACTCTCTTTGGTTTAATAACTAAAGGGAGTTTTAAATATAATAAAAATTAACTACAACTAAATGATGTTTCAATTAACTAGTGATTGGTAGAAAAACATCAAATAGGGTGTTGTTAGTAGTAATAGTTCAGTATATTATATAGTAAATTGTATTAGGTTTTAATATGGAAAAAAATATCAAAGTGTTTAAAATGAAAAAAAAACGTAAGTGTGTTATAATATAAAAAATTTTGGTGTTTTTTTTGGCCAATAAAAACACTTAAATTTTTAATGATATAGCATAACTACATCATTTAATTTAACATATTGTTAAACAAAGATAAATACAATTATAAGAAGGATGGTAGAAAAAATGGGAGTTAAAATTGTTGATACTTCATTAAGAGATGGACATCAATCATTACTTGCTACAAGATTACCTATTTCAGACATACTTCCAGTTGCTGAAGAATTAGATAAAGCTGGATATTATGCTCTTGAAGTATGGGGCGGTGCAGTATTTGATGCATGTATTCGTTTTTTAGACGAAGATCCATGGGAAAGATTACGTTTAATTCGTAAGGCTTGTCCTAACACAAAATTACAAATGTTATTTAGAGGACAAAACATTTTAGGTTATCGTCATTATTCTGATGAACTTGTTGAAAAGTTTGTTGAAAAATCACTTTCAAATGGAATTGATATAATTCGTGTTTTTGATGCTTTAAATGATTTACGTAATTTAAAGAGCGCAGTAAATGCCACTAAAAAGTACAAAGGACATTGTCAAATTGCTTTGTCTTATACAACTAGCCCAGTTCATACAATTGACTACTATGTTAGTCTTGCTAAAGAAGTAGAAGAAATGGGTGCCGATTCAATATGTATTAAGGATATGGCGGGAGTATTATTACCAAAAGATGCTTATGAACTAGTTTCTAGAATTAAAGCTGAAATTAATATTCCACTTGAACTTCATACACATTGTACTGGTGGTGTAGCTGAAATGACAGTAATGAAAGCCATTGAAGCTGGTATTGATATTGTTGACACTGCATTATCACCATTAAGTGGTGGTACTAGCCAACCATCAACAGAATCACTTGTTTATGCTTTACAAGGAACTAAATATGATACAGGCCTAAACATTGATGCTCTTAATAAAGCAGCTGAAAAGTTAACTGTTTCAAAAGATAGATTCTTAAAAAATGGTGGATTAAATCCAAAAGCTTTAACCGTAAATCCAAGAATTTTAAAATATCAAGTACCTGGTGGTATGCTATCTAACCTTATGAGTCAATTAAATGCTCAAGGTGCAATGGATAAATACGATGAAGTGTTAAAGGAAATACCAAGAGTTCGTAAGGATTTAGGTTATCCTCCACTAGTAACACCAATGTCACAAATGGTTGGTACTCAAGCTGTTATGAACGTAATCAGTGGTGAACGTTATAAGATGTCACCAAAAGAAGTAAAAGAATATCTATGTGGTCATTATGGTAAAGCTCCAGCACCAATTAATGAAGAAATAAGAAAAAAGATTATTGGTGACGAAAAGGTTATTACTTATAGACCTGCTGATGATATTAAACCTGAATTTGATGAAATGAAAAAGAAATATGCAGATATCGTTAAATGTGACGAAGATGTTCTTACATGTGCGTTATTTGAAAATGTTGCGGTTAAGTTCTTACAACATCGTAATGCTCCAAAAACAGACGATGAAGTAGAAGAATTTAATGTAGTTATAGGGTAGGTAACAAATATGAAAAAATTAGTTAAAGTATTTTCGCTTATTGCGATAGTGGCCCTTGTCTTTACTTGTGCAAGTTGTACTTCTAAAAAGAATTATGTCGAAGGTAAAAAATATTCTGAATATAATATCGTTGATATAATAAAAGATGTTATGTTAAAAGATAAGACTTTTGTTGGATTCTTATATTTCGATGAAGAAAATCCTGGTGAATCAGTCTTATATACTGATGTTACAAAAGTTCCAGATGATTTAAAAGATAAGGCTGTAGCAATTTATGTAACTGAAAATGAAAAGTTAAGTGGTGATAGTTATTCATTACCAAAACTTCCTACAGGACTTTCACTTGGTGCGAATTTTTCTGGTTGGTTTGTGGAAAACAGTGATGATTCAATGACTAGAATTACAACAGTTGAACAAGCACAAGCTGAAGGAATAGTTCATGCTAAATACATTAGTTATGGTGAAGGTGGCCTAGTTGTTCTAATTTGTATGGCAATCGTATTCTTAATGCTTGCTTTATTATGTGGTATCGTAGCATTATTTAAGTTTATCGCTCCTAAGAAAAAACAAGAAGCACAAACTAAAAACGCAGTACTACCACAATTAGAACCAACCAAACCATTTACAATGGAAGATATTACTGATGATGATATGATGGCAGCAGCACTTGTTGCGACTATCGATTATCATAATGAAATTCATGAAGACGTTAGAGTTATTTCAATAAAGGAAATTAAATAGGAGGATACTATGAAAGTTTATAAAGTTAAAGTTAACGGAAAAGTTTATGAAGTTGAATTAGAAAGCGTAAAAGAATCAGATGCTAAAATTACAGCACCTACACCTGCTGCAGCACCAGTAGCTGCTGCTCCTACTCAAAGTGGTGCAGGAAAAGATCTTGTTGCTCCAATGGCTGGAACAATTCTAGATGTAAGAGTAAATGTTGGCCAAACTGTAAAAGTTGGTGATGTTATTTGTATTCTTGAAGCAATGAAACTAGAAAACGAAGTAGTAGCTGACTGCAATGGTGTTATTACATCAATCGCTGTTACAAAAGGTACTGCTGTTAAAAACGGACAACTTATCGCAAAGATCGGGTAATGTATTATGAATATTGGCGATTTAATTAAAAATTTTATCGACCAAATGGGATTTATGGGTGATCCTGCATCATTACTTTTAAGACTTGTAATGATTATTGTTGCATGTGTCTTAATCTTTCTCGCTGTAAAGAAAGACTTTGAACCATACCTATTAATTCCAATTGGTATTGGTATGTTACTTGTAAATTTAGCTCCAGGCCTTTATGCTCAAGGCACAAACGGTGAAGCAAATGGATTGTTGTATTCTTTCCATAAAGGTGTTGAATGGGAAATCTTTCCTCCACTTATCTTCTTAGGCATAGGTGCAACAACAGACTTTGGTCCACTAATTTCAAGACCTAGTAGTTTACTTCTTGGTGCTGCTGCTCAACTTGGTATTTTTATTACTTTCTTTGGTGCGTTACTTCTTGGTTTTAATGCTTTAGAAGCTGCATCAATTGGTATTATTGGTGGTGCTGATGGACCTACTGCCATTTTCCTTTCTAACAAATTGTTGAAAGGAGCTCAAGGCGGACAAATGCTTTGTGCATCTATAGCAGTAGTTGCCTACTCATATATGGCTCTAGTTCCAGTAATTCAACCTCCAATTATTAAGGCTCTAACAACTAAAGAAGAAAGAAAAATCAAAATGGTAGAACCACGTGTTGTATCAAGAAGAGAAAGAATTATCTTTCCAATTGTTGTTATGTTCGTAGTTATTTTATTAATACCTTCTTGTGCATCATTAATTGGTATGCTAATGTTAGGTAACCTAATTAAAGAATCTGGTGTTGTTCCTAATCTAGTTGATGCTGCTGCGAAGACATTATTATACGCAATTACTATTTTCTTAGGACTTGCTGTAGGTGCTACCGCAACATTAAGTGGTCCAACTGAAGCATTAGAATTCTTAAAGATCTTAATTCTTGGTATGATTGCATTTAGTTTCGCTACGGCTGGTGGTGTTTTAGTAGGTAAAATTATGTGCAAATTATCAGGTGGTAAGATTAATCCAATGATTGGTGCTGCCGGTGTATCAGCAGTTCCAATGGCCGCACGTGTAGTTCATAAGATTGGATTAGAAGAAGATAAATCTAATTACTTATTAATGCATGCAATGGGACCAAACGTAGCTGGTGTTATTGGTAGTGCTGTCGCCGCAGGATTACTATTAAGTATTTTTGGATAAGATTTATGAAGAGATTTAGTTTTAGACTAAGTCTCTTTTTACGTTATAAAATTATTCTAACCAGTTGCTTGCAAAAAATTAAAGTTGTGTTATACTATTAAAAGGATGTGATAAAATGAATGATTTACTAGACAGTAAGATAATTAAAGATAAGTGTAAATATGATGTTGATATTGTAGTATTTGATGAAATTGATTCAACAAATAGATATGCGAAGGAACTAGAAAAAGATAAAACAATTGTTATTTCTGATACCCAAAGTAATGGAAGAGGACGATTAGGACGTGATTTTTTGTCATCTAAGGGAAAGGGAATATATATGAGTATCCTTCTAAAATATGATGAAAAAATGCTTGATCCGACTCTCCTTACATGCTTTACTGGTACTGTTGTATCTAAAGTTTTTGAGCATTTATTGGGGCTAAATCCAGGCATTAAATGGGTTAATGATATATATATAAACAATAAAAAAGTATGTGGTATTTTAGTTGAATCAGTTATCAAAAATAATAATTTCGATAAATTTATAGTAGGAATTGGCATCAATGTTTATAAACAAGAATTTCCTATTGAGTTAGTGGATAAAATAACTACACTTGAAGATAACACAAAAATAAAGGTATCAAGAAATGAGATAATTGCCTCAATTATTAATGAATTTTTTGATAATCTAAATAAACCATTTATGGATTATTACAAAGATAAAATGATCTTAAAACAAAAACTAGTAGAGATTAATGAACGTGATAAAAGATATATGGCAGAAGTAATTGATGTAAGTGATAATGGAGAACTTATTATTAAGTATAATGGAGAACTTAAAAAACTTTATACAGGTGAAGTTGTAAGGGTAAAAATGTAAGAAATAGTAGACTTAAGTCATTAAAGATTTAGGTTTACTTTTTTGCTTTTCTAACTTTTTGATTTTACTGCTTGAAATAAAACGGACTTTGTGTTATAATCAATATATAATAGGGAGGATTTTGCATTATGATTAAACCTTTAGATAAAAATGTATTAGTTAAAAGTCAAGAAATAAAAACTCTAGGAGGAATTTACTTACCACAAACTGATACTGACTTTTTTGTAGTAGTTGGTGTTGGTAAAAATGTTATGGAAGTAAAAGAAGGTAATGTAGTAATAATTAATCAAGCAGCCTCCAAACTTATAAAGTATCAAAATGAAAATTATTATCTTGTAAAAGAAGAAAATATATTAGGAATAGTGGAGGAGTAATATGGCAAACGTTGTTAGATTCGGTAAAGATGCAAGAAATTTAATGGCAAGTGGAATTAAAACTTTATGTGATGCTGTTAAAGTAACACTTGGTCCTAAGGGAAGAAATGTTATTATTGAACAAGATTTCGGTAGTCCCTTAATCATTAATGATGGAGTGACAATTGCTAAATCAATTGTTTTAAAAGATAAATTTGAAAACTTAGGTGCCGCAAGCCTAATTGAAGCCGCAACTAAAACTAACGATCAAGTTGGTGATGGTACTTCCACCGCGATAATTCTTGCTTCAGGTTTAATAGAGGAAGGTTTAAAATTACTTGATAAGGGAATGAACCCTGTGACTCTTCGTAATGGTTTAAACTATTATCTTGGTCATATTTTAGAAGCTATTGATGAAGTTAGTACAGAGATTAGTTCAAGTGAAGACTTAAAGCAAGTTGCTTCCCTTTCATCAGGTAGTACTAAAATTGGTGAGTATATTGCTAGTGCCTATGAAGAAGTAGGTAGAGATGGCCTTGTAATGGTTGAAGAATCACAAAGCCTAAACACATATCTTGATGTTGTCAAAGGATATTCATATGATAGAGGATATCTATCTCCATATATGGCAAACAATAAAGATAAAATGCAAGCTATTTTAGAAAATCCTTATGTCCTAGTTACGGATAAAAAAATAATTAATATGCAAGAATTACTTCCATTCTTAGAAAAAACCATGAAAGATGGAAAACCATTATTCATAGTTTGTGATGATATGGAACCAGAAGTATTGAGTGCTTTAATTGTAAATAAACTAAGAGGCGTCTTTAATGTTGTTGTAACTAAAGCTCCAAGCTTTGGTGAACGTAAAGCCAAATTACTAGAAGATTTAGCGGTTATTACTGGTTCAACTTATGTAGATTCAAGTATTGGTATGCATTTAAGTGATGAAAACGTTAAATTAGGTAGTGCCGTAAAAATTGTAGTTAGTCGCGACCAAACAATTGTCATTGATGGCGCTGGTGATAAAGATGAAATTTTAAGCCGTGCTGAAAACATAAGACAAGAAATGAATCATACAACTAGTGAATATGACCGTGAAAAATTAGGTGAAAGATTATCTAAAATTTTAGGTGGTGTAGCCCTAATTAAGGTTGGAGCTAGTACGGAACTTGAATTAAAAGAATTAAAACTTCGAGTTGAAGATGCTTTAAATGCAACTCTCGCCGCAATGTCTTCGGGTATTGTTGAAGGTGGAGGAAAAGTCTTTTATGAAATCAGCGAAAAAATCAAAAAGATTAAACGTGAACCCAACTACGCTACAATATGTGATATGCTAAGTGAAGTTTTAAAACGTCCATTCATGCAAATTGTTGAAAATGCAGGTGGTGACTACAACCAAATTGTAAGAGAAGTTAATAGCACTTATTGGTATGATGCAAGCACTAATAAACTTGTAAGATTAAAACAAGCAGGTATTATTGATCCAACTAGTGTGGAAAAATGTGCCATCACAACCGCAATCAGTATTGCGGGAGTATTCTTAACAACAGAATGTGCCATCACGAAAGAAACTACAAACCCCTTAAGAGAGGATGATTTATTATCATGAGTGAACAAGAAATCCTAGAACAAAAGATAGCAGAACTTGAAGAAGAAAACCTACATTTAAAAAGAAGAATTGAAGATTTAGAAAAAGAACTAAACATTGCTGGATACATTAGAAAAGAAACGGATCCAATGACAATTAGTAGTTATTATCTAAAAAAATATTTAAGTGTTCACGATGAAGTATATAAAGAACGTAGTAATATGCTAGAGGAAAAAAGACAAAGTCTTCAAGCGGAATATGATAATTTGCTTAAACAAGAAGATGGTCTTGATTTAATCGCAAGTAAAAATACGGAATCATTAAATAGAATTAAAGAAATTGATGAAGAAATCAATAATAAATATTATACACTTGAAAAAGAACGTTATGAATTTGAAGCCGAAGTTACTAATGTTACTAAATTAGAAGACTCATCATATCAAGAAACCATTTCTTCAGTAAATGAAATCTTAAATATCATGAAGCAAACTTCTGATATTAGTGTCATAACTTCCGTAACAACTCAAGTTATCCAAGCTTTAAAGATTAACCTATATCCGTTAAATGTTATAATTGGTAAGAATAAATATAAACTAGTAAAAAAACTTCAAGATATTAATGCATTAGATCAAAAAGTAAAAATGGAAACCAAAGCCTTAAGTGCTGAGAAGAAAACACTAGAAAGTGCTATCCAAACCATTTCTCTTGAAACAGTAGAAACAATGCTTGATGAACTTGCTTTAGAAATAACCAAGGTTAATAAATCAAAAGAAGAATTAGATAAATTATTCAAAATGATTAAGCCTAATAATTTAAAAGCCATTCAAGATGAAATTAATCATTTAGAAGTATTAGAATATTCCAAAAAAGAAATAGCTAGCGCACTAGACCAAATGATTAGTGACTATTATGAAAAATTACGTGGTCTTGATACTGCTACTAACATTCAACTAAACAAAACAATGGAGTTAAGTAAACTTACAATTGAAAAGAAAGAACTAGACACCATTAAAGCTGAATATGACAATATCTTAGCAGACTATCAACAACTAGATAGCATCTATCAAAACATCAGTGGTAATATTAAAAAATTAGAAGAATATTTACAACTTACTAATAAAACAATTCATGCGAAAAATGAATACTTAGAATTTGTTAACCGTTATGAAGGTATTAAAACAACAATAAAACTTGTTCAAAATGAAATAACTAATACGGAAAACAAAATTAAAGAATTAAAAGAAACAAGAAGACTAAAAGCCTTAGATCCATATGCGAAAGAGGCTATTCAAGATTTAACAGAACAAATTAGGAAAACGGAACATTTACTTGAAAAATATCAAGAAGACGTCAGAAATAGTACTATTGAACTTGAAATAATGTCACAAAATGAAAAGAACTTAAAGCTAATAAATATTTTGAAAGATCGTACTAAAATAGAGGCCAAGCTTCCTAGTTTGTATAATCAACAAAAAGAACTTGCATCAAGTGTTAATGCCAAATATCAGAGTTTACGTTCACTTGAAAAGCAACTTAAAAATTATGATGAACTAACAGAAAGAATCGAGGCTTTAGAAAGTGAAATTAACAATTGATAAAACTATCACAGATAAAGTCCCTTCATTTAATGTTATTGCTTATACAATGGAAGTTGAAAATGCCAAAACTAAATTGGTTGATGAGTATTTAGCGGCGTTATCACAAGAATATTTTAACAAATATGATATGACTGAAATTGTTAACATCCCTAAACTAAAAGAAACAAGAGATGGATACAAAAAACTTGGTAAAGATCCAAGTCATACCCGTCCAGCATGTGAGGCCCTGCTTAGAAGGACAGTTAAAGGAACGGGTTTATACCGCTTAGGTGATATCGTTGATCTCGGAAATGTTTTATCGCTTTTAACTATGCGTAGTGTATGCGTGGTAGATGCTGATAAATTAGTTGGCGATATTAATATCAGAATTGGAAAAGATAACGAACCATATGAAGGTATTAACAGGGGTTTTATCAATATCACTAATCTTCCAGTTTACGAAGATGAAGTAGGACCCTTTGGGACGCCTACTAGTGATACTTATCGTACAATGGTAAATGATAAAACAACAAAAATCTTTATAATGATTATATGCTTTTCACAACAAGAAATAGAAAAGGATGAAAATTTACTACTTGCGTTATACCAAAAATATGCAAGTGCACAATCAATAAAAAAAATAGAGGTAACTTATGGAAAATTCTAATTTTATAAAAACAATTATGAAAAATGAGTTAGAAACTGGTGTGGTAGATCACATCTTAACTCGTTTTCCACCTGAACCTAATGCATACTTACACATTGGTCATGCTAGGGCGATTGTCACGAACTTTGAACTTGCGAAAGAATTTAATGGGGGCACAAACTTACGTTTTGATGATACTAACCCAGCTAAAGAAGATGCAGAATATGTTGATGCGATTATCAAAGATTTAGCATGGCTTGGCTATACTCCTCGTATTGTTGTCTATGGCTCAGATTATTTTGAAAAAACATATGAAAAAGCTAAATTATTTATTAAAAAAGGTTTAGCTTATGTTGATGATTTAACGCAAGAACAAGTAGCAGAATATCGTGGCTCAATCAATGAACCTGGTAAAGACTCTCCATACCGCACACGTAGCGTTGAAGAAAACTTAAAGTTATTTGAAGAAATGAAAGATGGAAAATACAATAATGGGGAAAAAACATTGCGAGCTAAAATTGATATGGCAAGTCCTAATATCAACATGCGTGATCCTGTAATATATCGTATTATGAAAATTAAACATCACCAAACTGGTGATAAATGGTGTATATATCCAATGTATGATTTTGCACATCCATTACAAGACTCTTTTGAAGGAATTACTCACTCTTTATGTAGCCTTGAATATGAAGATCATAGACCACTATATGAATGGGTAATAAATAATGCGGAAGTAGAACATCATCCTCGACAAATTGAATTTGGTCGTTTAGGTATTACTAATATGATTATGAGCAAACGCTATTTAAAACAACTTGTTGATGAAAACCTTGTTACCGGTTATGATGATCCAAGGATGCCTACCCTTGTTGGTTTAAGACGCCGTGGTTTTACACCTGATGCAATTAAAAACTTTATTAAGTCAACAGGTTTATCGAAGATTAATTCAACAATTGATTATAGCATGCTTGAACATTTCTTAAGAGAAGACTTAAAACTAAAAACAAATCGTCGAAATGTTGTGGTTGATCCAATTAAAGTTATTATTACTAATTATCCAGAAGGACAAATTGAATGGCTAGATGCTGAAAACAATGCTGAAAATGAATGCCTTGGCACATATAAAATTCCATTTGGTCGTGAACTTTATATTGAAAGAGAAGACTTTACCGAAGTTAAACCAAACAAACATTGGAAACGTTTATCAGTAGGTCTTGAAGTTAGACTTATGCATGCTTACTTTATTAAATGTAATGAAGTAATCTATGATGAAAATGGAAATGTTACAGAATTACATTGTACATATGATGTAAATACTAAGAGTGGTAGTGGCTTTAATGAACGTAAACCAAATGGTAACATTCATTTTGTCGAGGCAACTCATGCAATACCTGCTACCTTCAATTTATTTGAACCATTAATCCTTGATGAAAAAGTATCAAGTGAAAACTTTAAAGAACGTTTAAACCCTAATTCATGGATTAAAAAACAAGGATTTGTGGAATATGCATTAAAAGATGCCAAAGCAGAAGATAAATTCCAATTTGTTCGTAATGGCTATTATAGTGTTGATTATGATTCGAAAGGAAATGACTTGATATTTAATCGTATTGTTGGATTAAAATCATCATTTACAGCGTGATATCATGACTAATGTACTAGATACCTTAAATGAAGAACAACGCCTTGCGGCTGAAGCTGTGAATGGACCAGTAATGGTTTTTGCGGGAGCGGGAACCGGTAAAACAAAAACCTTAATTGCGAGAATTATTCATATGATTAATGATGAAAACATTAATCCTCGAAACATTCTTGCGATAACTTTCACTAAAAAAGCAGCAGCTGAAATGCGTGAACGTTTGAGCGCACATATGGAAGATGGGAAAGCTAGTCTTGTTCATATTTCAACTATTCATTCACTATGTAATAGAATACTAAGAAGAAACATTGAATACCTAGGTTATAAACGCGATTTTGAAATTATTGATGATGAAGAAATTCAAAAAGTTTTAACTGATGTATACAAAAAAGAAAATATTGACCGTAAACTATACTCACCTAAAGCAATGGCTAAAATGATAGGTGATTATAAGAATGGGATTAGACCATTACGAGGTGAAGAACAAAAAGTATATGAACTATATCAAGGATATTTAAAAGAAAATAATATGTTGGATTTTGATGACCTACTAATCTTTACTAATAAAGTATTAGATATTAAAGAAGTATTAGAGTACTATCAAGAACTATTTAAATATATTTTAGTAGATGAATTTCAAGATACCAATATTGAACAATATGAAATAATTAAAAAACTTGCATCTAAATATCGCAATATCTTTGTCGTTGGTGATGATGACCAAAGCATATACTCATTTAGAGGAGCTTGTATTGATAATATATTAAGTTTTTCTAAGAGAGATTTTAAAGATGCTAAGGTATTTAAACTTCAAGAAAATTATCGTTCTAATCAAAGTATTTTAAATGGTGCCAATTCATTAATTAAGAATAACACAATTAGAGAACCTAAAGAATTATTCACTAATATTAAAGGCACTCAAAAACCTGTAATCGTTCATGATGCTTATTACTATGAAGACGAAGTTCGTTTTGTAGTTAATGAAATAACTCATTTAGTTAATCATGAAAAATACACATATTCTGATATTGCGATATTATATCGAAATAATGCTTTATCTAGAAACTTTGAGTTAGGACTTATTGAAAGTAAAATACCATACAATCTATATGGTGGATTCTCATATCTAAAGCGCAAAGAAATAAAAGATATAATTAGTTACTTTAGATTCATTATTGATGATACTAAGTTAGCACATTTTAAAAGAATCATCGATCGACCTTCTCGTGGTATTGGTGATAAGACAATTGAGAAAATTGAATCAATTATGCAAGAAACCGGAACAAATGTACTTGGTGCTATTAAAGTCTTATATAAGGCAAATCCATCTACCAAAAATAAATCTTTGGATGAGTTTAGACAAATTATAGAGGGTCTACAAGAATCAATCGAAAAAATGAGCCTTGTTTCATTCTTTGACGAGCTAATCAACAAAACAGGTTACCTTGAAATGTTAAAAGAAGAAGACACTGAAGAGGCTAACCGAGTAAACAACTTGATGGAATTTAAATCAATTTTATATAAAGTTGAAGAAACTTTTGAAAATCAAGACTTAAGCCAAAAAGATAAAATTCAAACAAGTCTAGATGAGATTATTCTTGATCAATCATATGGTGATGAAGACAAAAAAGAAGGAGTAACTCTATCAACTATTCACTCAGTTAAAGGCCTAGAATTTAAAGTTGTATTTGTTGTAGGTCTTGAAGAAGGAATCTTCCCATCAATAAGAGAAGAACAAGACATAGAAGAAGAACGTCGTGTAGCTTATGTAGCTTTTACAAGAGCGAAAGAAAGATTATATCTTACTTCATCAACACGCCGTTTAATTTATGGTAGAGTAGTAAGAAATCAAAAATCACGTTTTATGATGGAATTTTTATTATCAAATGATCTTCAAGAAATGGTAAAAGAAACCCAAGAAGAAGAAAAACAAAAAGGAGAAATGAAGGTTGGAAGTAAAGTAAATCACACTTTCTTCGGTTATGGTATGGTAATAGCTCTTGATGATAAGTTCGCTCAAATACTATTTGAAAAAGATAATAGTATTCGTAAAATAACCAAAGATCATCCAACTATCAGTGTAGTTAATGAGTAAAATTTGCTTTTTAATTCATGGATACTTAACAGATTATCGTGACTTTAAAAGTTTACCACTAGAAATAATGAAAGATTATGACCAGGTTATCTTATATCAGTTGCCTGGTCATAACCATAAATGCAGCCTAAAACTATTTACAAAAGGTAATACTTTTAAATCAATTGATGATGAAATGAAAAAAATAATTCTTAATAATACTGTAGATGTAATCGGCTTTTCTTTAGGTGGAGCTCTTGCTTGGCACATTGCTTTAAACTATCCAATCCATAAACTTGTTTTAATGTCTCCCGCAATAAGATATTTTAATCCAGCTTTTTTATCTAGTAAGATTAACTATCAAAAAGGTTTAGAGACAAAAGAGAAGCAAGTCTTAAAGAATAACGATAAAGAAGCAATATCATTTGTTATGCATAATACCTTCCCTAAATTTACTCTTAAAAATGGTGTAATTTTCTGTACAATAGTAAATGCTATTTATAAAGAAGAAGGTAATGTAAATGTTCCAACTTTAATTATTAGAGGAACCCTTGATGAACTAGTACCCGAAAAAGTAATAAGTGAAATTAGTCATCGATGCACAAATCCTCATATTGAAATCTTTAAAGTTCCTGGCATCGGCCATATGATGCTTAGAACTCAAAAAGAAAAACAAATAGTTGATAAAATAAAAAACTTTTTAGAGGAAAAAGATAATGAATGAAATAAGAGAAAGAATTAAATATTTAGTCAACATTCTTAATCAATATAATTACGAATACTACATTTTAGATAATCCAACTGTTGATGATGTGATGTATGATAGTTTAATGCGTGAACTTGAAGCTCTTGAACAAAAATACCCAGAAGAAGTTTTACCAAATACCCCAACCAAAAAAGTAGGAGATTTTTTAAAAACTGATTTAGAAGAAATTGTTCATGAAAACCCAATGCTTTCACTTGCTAATGCTTTTAGTTATGATGAATTAAGAGAATTTGATGAAAGAATTAGAAAAGTAGTAAGTAACTTTACATATACAGTTGAACTAAAAATTGATGGAATTGCTAGTAGTGCCCATTACGAAGACGGACTTTTAACCCTTGGTGCGACAAGAGGAAATGGAGTTATTGGTGAAAATATAACTAAAAATATGCTGATGATCAGAACCCTTCCCAAAGTTTTATCAAAACATTTGTCAATGGAAGTGCGTGGCGAAGTATATATGGCCAAAGATGTTTTCAATGAATTAAATGAACAAAAACAAAAAGAAAACGCGTCACTATTTGCGAATCCTAGGAATGCGGCGGGGGGAAGTCTTAGACAACTTGATCCAAATATTACAAAAATGCGTAAACTAGACCACTTTGCTTATACTTTAGTAAATCCAAGTAATTATGGAATGACCACCCAAAGTGATACCTTAAAATTTTTAAAAAGTTTAGGGTTTAATGTTAATCCTCATTATCGCCATGTTAAGGACATTGAAGGTGTAATAAATTATCTTGAAGAATATAAAGATAAACGTAAAACTCTTAATTATGAAACGGATGGCGTCGTAATAAAAGTAAATGAGTTTGATTTATATGACTTAATAGGCTATACTGTTAAAGTTCCAAAATGGGCAATAGCTTATAAATTTCCTGCTCAAATTGTAACAACAAAATTAAAAGATATTATTTTTACAGTCGGAAGAACAGGAATAATTACCCCTAATGCAATCTTAGATCCTGTGTATGTTGGTGGAACAATGGTTTCAAGAGCAACCCTTAATAATGAAGATTTCATTACTTCAAGAGATTTAAGAATTGGTGATTATGTAAAGGTGAGAAAAGCCGGAGAAATCATTCCTGAAGTAGTTGAAGTAGACTTTGATAGAAGAAACCCTGATGCTACCCCGTTTGTGATGCCACTAGTTTGTCCAGTCTGCGGTTCAAAACTAGAAAAAGCTCCAAATGAGGCCGAACATTACTGTAAGAATCCTGAATGTGGAGGAAGACTCTTAGAGGAAATTATCCACTTTGCATCGCGTGTAGCAATGGATATAGATGGTTTAGGTGACAAACAAATTGAACAATTATTTGCGTTAGGTTTTATCAAGGATATTGGTGATATATATTTATTAAAGAACTATAAAGAAGAACTCCTATCTATTGAAAGATTTGGAATAAAGAAAATTGAAAACCTTATGAACGCAATCGAAAACTCTAAACAAAATTCCCTAGATAAATTTATCTTTGGTTTAGGTATTAGACATGTTGGCGCGAAAGCCTCTAAAAACTTAATGAAATATTATCACTCTATAGATGAATTGATGAAGGCTAAAAAAGAAGATTTAACAACTATTGATGACATTGGTAGTATTATGGCAGAAAGCATTGTTAACTACTTCCAAAACCCTAAAAATATAGCTCTTATCAACAAGTTAAAATCTTTAGGTGTTAATCCCCAAGTTAAAGAGGCATCAACTAATAACAAGTTTTTAGGTTATACCTTTGTACTAACGGGAACTCTTCCAACTCTTTCTAGAGATGAAGCTAGTAAGATGATAGAAGATGCTGGTGGAAAAACTTCATCAAGTGTTAGCCGAAAAACTTCATTTGTACTAGCTGGAGAAGAAGCAGGTTCAAAACTAACTAAAGCAAAAGAACTTGGAATTAAAATAATTGATGAAGAAACATTCATAAAAATGTTAAATGAATAAAAGACTAAGCAAAAACTTAGTCTTTTGTTATATGTTTAAATGTTTTCATATAATGTCATTTTATATGTTCTAAGGTTTTATTTATTATTAAATTATCCTTAGTTTCATTTTTAACAAAAAACATCAAATCTTCTTTTAGAATGTAAGTTATTTATATTTCACATTTTTAGAGCGAATAAATAGATATTTCACACATTTTTAGAGCGAATAAATAGATATTTTACACATTTTTAGAGCGAATAAATAAATATATTTCACATTTTTAATAGAATTATAAGCTATAAATATAATGATATACTTAAAGAAATAAAATTAAAATACTATGTTTTATTGATAATTTATCATTTAATAT
>UQAI01000008.1 GCA_900538885.1 uncultured Mollicutes bacterium | reverse complement strand
ATATTAAAAATAACTATAGTGAATAATAATTATTTGCTATAGTTATTATTTTGTAAATTATTATAAGCAAAACATTTTACAAAAAGCATATAATATAGTATAATATTTTAGCAATCCAATATATGGGGAGGTAGCGAAGTGGCTAAACGCGGTGGACTGTAAATCCACTCTCTCCGAGTTCGATGGTTCGAATCCGTCCCTCCCCACCATTTTTTGTAGGGCTATAGCCAAGCGGTAAGGCAACGGACTTTGACTCCGTCATTTCGATAGTTCGAATCTATCTAGCCCTACCATTTTTTATATAATGTCGGTAGATTGAAAATCTATCTTTTTTTTTGCTTTGTAAAAAAGACTAAATGTAAATAAAACACATCACTTGTAGGTTTAACTTCATTTTCAGTTAATAATGTTGGCGTATTTGATAATAAAGATATAAGCTTTTCTAACGATGAACTGAAAAAACAAATCACAACAAAGGTAACAAATTCGTACAAAAAGCATTCATATAATGTTGTAAAACAAGAAATAACCACCCAAGCTTTAATAGTTGTTCAAGAACAAAAAATGTGTATTATGTCAACAGTTGATGTGATTATTAGAAAAAAATTAAATAGTAAAGAATATGAAAGTTCGCTAGTATTGTTAACGTATTTAGAATGATTATATGCAAAAAACACTAATATATTAAAAGGTATCTCTATATTTTAGGGATGCTCTTTTAAAATTATATATAGGAAAAAATTAATTAACAATTATAGAGTTGTAACCAATGGTTTTTTAAATCATATACTAAAGTGGTGATGTTATGAAACGTAGTGATGCACTATCATTGATTGGAAATACTCCACTTATAAAATTAGGTGATACTAATATGTATGCGAAAATGGAAAAGTATAATTTGACTGGTTCAATTAAAGACCGGGCAGCTCTTAAAATAATCGATGCGGCCATAAAGGAAAATAAGATCAATAGCGATACAACAATAATAGAGGCTACAAGTGGAAACATGGGAATTAGTATTGCATGTATTTGTAAAATCAAAAAACTAAAATGCATTATTGTAATGCCTAATAATATGTCAAATGAAAGAATAGAATTGATAAAAGCTTATGGAGCGAAGGTTATTTTAACTGATAGTTTTCTTGGAATGAATGGGGCAGTAGAAAAAGCAAAAGATTTAAAACTTGAAATTAATAATTCTTTTGTTGTATCACAATTTGATAATTATAATTCGGTTTTGGCTCATTATGATACAACGGCTAGAGAAATTATTAAAGAGTTAAAAAATGTTGATTGCGTTATTGCTGGTATTGGCACAGCAGGTACAATCACGGGAATCAGTAAGTGCTTAAAAAAATATAATAAAAATATCCATATCATTGGTGTAGAACCATTAAACTCTCCCCTACTAAGTTCGGGAAATGCGGGAGTGCACAAAATTCAAGGTATTGGCCCTAACTTCATATCCCCACTTCTAGAGAAAAAACTAATAGATGAAATAATTGATATTAGTGATAGCGAAGCTTATGAAGGAGTAAAAGAATTACTAAATGCTTATGGCATTTTTGTAGGAATTTCATCAGGTGCAGTCTATAAGGCAGGATTAAAAGTTCAAAATAAATATCAAAATATAGTCTTAATATTTCCCGATGGCGGGGAAAGATATTTGTCAGTAGATGGATTAATATGATTAAAACTAAAGATATTAAGAAAGTGATAAGTCTTTTACAACAGTATTTATATCCGGGTTATTTTTCTAAGTATACTATTTCACAAAATAAATTAAATCGTAAACTAAAAGTCTTACTAACAAAACTGAATATAAAAGATGTAGATATTAAAAATTACCTAGTTAAAATAGAAAAAATAAAGAAAGCACTTCAAAATGATTTAGAAGAATTTATCAAAAATGATCCAGCTGTAAGTTCAAAAGATGAAGTTATAATTACATATCCAGGATTCTATGCCATTATGGTTTATCGTTTATCACATGAACTATACTTAATGAATTACAAGCTTCAAGCGCGAATAATGAGTGAATTAGCTCATTCAAAAACGGGCATTGATATTCATCCAGGAGCGGTAATCGGTAATAACTTTTTTATAGATCATGGTACTGGAATTGTAATTGGTGAAACCACTATTATTGGTAATTTTGTGAAAATATATCAAGGAGTAACTCTAGGAGCGGTATCATTAAACAATGTACCAGCCCTAAAAAAAACAAAAAGGCACCCAACCATAGGTGATAACGTAACGATATATGCTAGCGCTTCTATTCTAGGAGGTAGCACGATTATTGGAAAAAATGCCATAATTGGTAGTAATGTTTTTATAACCACGTCCATTGAAGAAAATAAAATAGTAAAGTTAGATAATAAAAACTATAAAATCAGTGATATTATAAATAAGTGAGTAATTATGTTAAAAATATAGTTACTCTTTTCTTTATATTTTAGTTCAATTAACTAAAAAATGTATAATGTTTTATTAAAACGAATAATTGTGGTATAATAAGCAATAAAGGAGTGATGCTAGTTTATGACAAAAAAAGAATTTCTCGAAGCACTTGTCGAAGAATTAAGATATTTACCTGCTAAACAAGTAAACGAAGTCCTAAAGCATTACCGTGATAAAATAGATGTTGAAATAGACTATGGAACACCTGAGGAAAAAGTAATAGAAAATATGAAAACTCCAAAGGAAATAGCTGAAAACATTTATAAAATGCATGGTGTTAACTACTTAGAGAAACGCAAAAAAAATGTTAAATTTAAAAACATTTGTATTAGTATACTTAATAGTATTTTAATTCTTGCATGTCTAATGATATTTATAGTTGGTAGTATTTTTGTATTTAGAATCATCGGCAATATGGCATCACTGATTATTCATGCATTTACCTTTAGGTCAGTTCTTGATATTATTTTAACATGTGTAGCTGTGCTTGGTTACATGTTAGTTATGCTTATAGCCTATATTTATATTATAGATCTATTTATGATTTTAATTAGTGAATTGTTAACGAAAATACTAAATGCGAATGACAAAACACGAGGTAAAACTTTTCCATTCATGGAATTTACTTTTACCAATTACTTTAATAAAATAACTAAAAAACCAAAATTCTTGTTAAGAGTTTTAGGCGGATGTGCTGTCGTATTTTTAATATTTGGCGTATCTAGTTACGCTACTAAAGGTTACTTTTATCGTTCAATTAATGATGTAACAAGTAAAGTAGAAAATGTTGAAATAAATGATTCATTCAATCAAATAGAAGTAAACGCCAATGAAGTTAACGTGGTGGTTACAGAAGATTCTAGTATATCAAATGTTATGATATCTTATGATTATGAATTTGATAAAATGATTTATGAAGTAACTAAAGGTACATTAAAAATTACAAATAAAAATAAAAAATTATTTGATTTATTAAACATCATCCAAACCCCAACTTCAAAGGTAACAATTAAAATTCCAACAGGTTTTGATATTCAAAACTTAAATATAAAAGTTGATTATGGAAAAGTAATAATCGAGAAATCTACCATTAAAAATGTAAAGGCTTACATTTTAAGTGGAGATATGGCTCTTATTCAAAATAACATTAACGAAATAGATGTCGACATTTATTCAGGCAAGTTAGTAACAAGTTTAAACAACATTGATACAATGAAATTAAAACATGAAACTGGTGAATATTCATCAACTGAAGATGTAATCAACAAATTAGAACACAATAATTCATCTTCAAAAATTAACATTGTTAAAACAACAATTAATGATTATAAATTGGTAAATACTTCTGGTACTATTTATTTTGAAAAATTAAAAGGTACAAATCTAGACTTTTTATCAAATACTTCAGTTAATGAATTATATGATATAAACTATGATAAAGCTAAACTTCAAATTCAAAATACAGGTAATTTGAAAATTACAAGAAGCAGCTTTAGTGTTCTTGAAGTAACATCAATTGGTAATTCATATCAAACACTAGAATATATAAAGTCACCAAATATTAAATTAGATGGAACAAGTGGACTAATCATTTGTGAAAAAATAAATGAGAATTATACGAAAGAAGAATTAGATAAACTTGGCGATTATATTAACTATGGGGAAGAATATAATGGTATAGAAGTAGTAGATACGAAAATATCAGTAATTTCCAAAAGAGCTGATTTTACATTTAATAATTCAACAGTAAAAGATTTTGAATTAAATATGGATTCAGCTTCAACATCAATAACTGAGGTTACAACAACGGATAGTAATTTAGTATTAAACAATATAGGAGCAGAACTAACTAATTTGATGGCTACTACAGTTGACATAAAACTAACTAGTTCAAGTCTTACAAGTTCATCAACAATTAAATATATGTATGACAAGAATATCAAAGTTGAAGTGAACTTGGACATGGATGGTAAATCAAAATTTTACTACCCAAATGAAAATGAAAATTTCGTTTTAAATGACAAAAAATAAAGCAAAAAAAGATGCGAGACTAAATGGTAAAAATTTCATTGATTAAAATTATTCTAATCTCTTGCAATTTTAACGATTTTTTGTAATAATAAGTATGTAAGAAAATTAGAGTAAACTCGCTATAAATACAAGGAGTAGTGATTATGAACAAAAAACTAATTAAGAAATTAATAATTTGGGCAATATTTATTGCCTTAGTAGTTACAGCAATTATATTGCTTGTGACAGTAGTTAACAAAAAAGAAACAACTCCTATTTTCCAAACTGATGGTACTACTTTAGTTAAGTACAATGGTAAGGATGAAGAAGTTGTCATATCTAAAGATATTGAGATAATTGGCAAAAGTGCTTTCCAAAGCAATGATAAACTTAAAAAGTTAACTTTTGAATCTGGCTCAAAGATTAAAGCAATCTCTAGACGTGCATTTGAAGATTGTTCAAAACTTGAAGAAATAGAACTTCCTAATACAATTACTTCAATTGGCAGTAGTGCATTTGATGGCTGCACAAGTTTAACAAATGTTACACTTCCTTCAGCACTTGCATCATTAGATTTTGGTGCTTTCTACGATTGTATTAGTTTACAAGCGATAACTTTAAATGAAGGATTAGAAACAATCGGTGAAGATGCCTTCTATAACTGTGGAAAACTAGTAGATGTTACGCTTCCTTCAACACTTGTAAGTCTTGGAGCGAATGCTTTCTATAATTGCACAGCTTTAAATCTTAGTGTAGCTTCTAATAATACTAATTATGTTATTACTAAAAATGTTTTATACCATAATGTTGAAAACAATAAAAAAGAATTAGTTTTATCTTTAGATTCAACAATTACAGAAATAAAGAATATTGATGCATCAGTTGTAACAATTTGTGCGAATGCTTATTATAATGCAAGTAAAGTTACTACTATAGATATTCCAACTACAGTTACAACAATTGAAGAAAATGCCTTCTCTGGTTGTGCACAAGTATCAGATGTAACATTACCTTTCATTGGCACATCAATAGATAGTAGTTTTGCTTTTAAAGCAGTGTTCGGTAATAGTACTCAAAATATTAGGTTAGTAACTATTAAACAAGGTACAAGAATTATTGAAAAAGCTTTTAAAAATTTAAGTACAATTAGATCAATTGATTTACCAAATACAATAACAAGTTTAGGCAGTGAGGCTTTCGCTGGTTGTACAAGTCTTCAAAATGTTACAAATCTACCAACAAATCTTGAAAAAATTAATGCTTCAACATTTGAAGGATGTCCATCTTTAAGAGAAGAAGTTCTTACTTCATTGATTAATTCAAACCTAAAAGTAATCGAACAAAAAGCTTTCGCTGGTTGTACAAAACTTACAAAAATTGATTTACCAAATAATGTAATCAGTATTGGTGTTGGCGCATATGAAGGATGTACTGGCGTAACTGAAGCAGTTCTTCCATTCATTGGTTCAGGATATAAATATGATTCAAAAACACTAGTTAAAAAAGAATTTAATAGTGCTGAAATATTTGGTTATATTTTCAATTCTAATGGTGTTGGCGATACAACTAATTCAAAAACTTTAGATAATTTAATTACTTTAACAATAACAGGAACATATGATATTCCTGAAAATGCTTTTGTAAATTGCAAGAGTTTAGTAACTATAAATCTACCAAATGAAATAACATCAATTGGTGATTATGCGTTTAAAGGATGTACATCACTTGTAAATATGGTACTTCCTACTAGTTTAACTAACCTTGGTATGAATGCTTTCCAAAATTGTACTGTTCTTGAAAGTGTTACATTACCAGAAAGTTTAACAACTTTAAAAGATGATACATTTAGAAATTGTTCACATCTTAAAGAAATTGATTTAACATATATAATTTCACTTGGCAAAAATGTATTATATGGTTGTGATGAATCTATTAGAATAATTATTAATTCAAGCAATCAAAAATATCAAGTAATTGATAATTCACTATATACTGCAGATGATGAAAACGGTATGAGAGAATTAGTATATTATGTACCAAGTGTTGATGGTGAAGGAAATGTCAAAGATACTTTTACTGTTGATAATAAAGTTTCTGTTATCCGCTCTGGAGCATTCGCAAATCAAAGAAATTTAAAAACTTTGGTAATTCCAAATACGGTTAAAGAAATTCAAACAGGTGCAATCGTAAATTGCACAGCCTTAACAAACATTACTCTTCCATTTATTGGAACTATGAGTGAAGGTAGTATTGGTAGAGATGAATCATTTGAATCAATTTTCGCAGAAAATAAACCAGAAGAATTGGAAGTAACAATCACAAATTGTACAGAAGTTCCAAGCCTTGCGTTTATGAGCTCAATTATAATCAAAAAGATTACTATTACGGATAGTAACTTACAAATGATAGGTGCTTATGCATTTGCTGGTTGTACTAATTTATCAGAAATAGTTTTAGGTGAAGGTATTACTACTATTGAAGAATATGCTTTCCTTGGATGTGTTGGTATTACTAATCTTCAAATTCCAAATAGTGTTAGAAAATTAGGTGACTATGCTTTAGCCGATTGTAGTAATATTGAATCAATTAATATTCCTGATGGACTTGAAAAATTAGGTGTTGGTGTATTTAGAAGTTGGTCATCATTAAAGAACTTCACAATCAATCCTAATCATGAAAGATATAGTATTGAAAATACTAGCGAAGGTAGTAATGTTTGCCAAGTATTATGTTCAAAAGATAAAACAACATTAATACTTTATATGCCATCTAACAAAGTTAGTTCATATACTGTTCCAACAACTATCACAAGTATTGATGCCTATGCATTTAGTGGTGCATCATTAAGAAGCGTTGTAATCACTGATCAAGTAACAAGTCTTGGTAATGGTCTATTCTACAATTGTAATAAATTAAGAAGTGTTACCTTACCTGCAAATACTACTACAGTTAAGTATAGTATGTTTGAAAATTGTTACGCATTAACTACTATTAAAAACACTGCTAATATTGAAGAAATTGAAGGCCGTGCATTCTTAATGTGTACAAGTCTTGAAAATGTTCCTGTAACTGAAAAAGTAACATTAATCGGTGAAAGTGCATTTGAAGGATGCGAACAAATTAAATCAGTAGTTATTCCTGCCACAATGACATCAATTCCTAAGTTTGCGTTTAAAGATTGTAAGAATCTAAGTGATGTAACTTTCCCTGAATCAATTACAATAGTTGGTGAAAGTGCATTTGAAGGATGTTCAAAACTTACATACATTGAACTTAAAGAAGGTTTAATTACTATTGAAGATAAAGCTTTCGCAAACTGTTGTCAATCATTTGTATATGAAGTTGATGAAAACGGAGAAGTTAAAAAAGATGCAGATGGAAATAGCATAAGAAAAGAACTTCTAATTAAGATACCTACAACTGTTGAATCAATTGGCCGTCAAGCCTTTATCGGTTGTCGTGGTGCTACTAAGATTTATTTACCAGTTGAAGTAGATAAAGATGGTAAAATTATTAGAGCTGCATCTTATGTAGGTGATGAAGCCTTTGGTAGTATGGCAACAACTACTTTCTTTACAGAAGGTATCGTTCGTTTATTAGATGAAGAAGGAAATGCGACAGGAGAAAAAACTTATCCGGCTGGTTGGAGTAAAGCGCTAGACCAACAAATGGGTACTTCTCTATATCGTGGTGAATTCAAATTAGATAGTAACGGCGTTCCTGTTTCTCTAAATGATAATTCAAATAATGATAATACTGGTACTGAAATTCCAAAACGTGATACAAAACCAGGACAATGTGATTATAAAGAAAACTTAGGTTATTACTTTATGATAACTGCAACCCTTGTATCAGGTGTAGTACTATTAAGAAAGAAACAAAATCACTAAAAAAATAAGGTCTCAAGGATGAACTTGAGACCTTTATGTTATTCCGTAAACATAATAAATTTTACTGCATCTAAGAAATTATTGGCATGATGCACTGTTTTGTCGCTACCAAGATAAGTTGCATTAGGATAGAAAGAAGCACGGTAGGCACGCTTGTGTGTTCTAAAGTGAATTTCAGTATCAAAATGATTAGGAAGCGTAACCATAAATTGTGAAGGATCACTCGCAAGCATTTCTACGGCTTTTTTGGTTTTTTCTTTAATATCATTATATACAATACTAGGGTGTTTAGTTATAACAGCTCCATGTAAACCAACGTTTGTTGATACTGTTTGGATAAATACATTTTCAGAATGAACAATATTTGTTAAGTTGTTATCTCCACAAAGAAGAATTACTGGAACATTATATTGTGATTGAGCAAAATAAGTATTAAGTAAGAATTCACTAACAATGTTGCCATTAATCTTAATATGATTAAGAGTTGTAGTTAAGGTATGGGATAGAGGATTGCCAATACTTCTAGCGGGAGAATGATAACCAATAAAGATAACACCATCATAAGTATTATCAAGACCTGCCATCATATCACAAGGCCCTTCTGTCCAGCCTCTTATTAAAGTTACTTCCTTAGGTAAACGATTAGGAATAATATTTCTTGCGCTATCATGAGCATCACGTACGGTAATATTTGTGATGCCTAAATTAATTAAAGCTTCACAACAAGCAATTGTTTCTTGAATCATTTCTTCTTGGAAATAATTATAATCATTTTCACCAAGTTCTGTTTCTTTCCAATCACAAATACCTGCAGTACCTTCAATATCTACACTAATATAAATTTTCAAATCTTTAATATTTTTCATAGTAATTTCCCCTTTGCTGTTTTAATTACATCATCATCAATATTACTAGGATTAGCCATATTTTCAACATTTAAAATAATATCAGCTTGTTCTTTAGTAAGTAATCCTTTTTCAACAGCTAAATCTTTAACGGATCTATTAGTTTTTTTAGCAAGTTCAACAATTTCAACAGCTTCATCATGACTAGTGTAATGAGCAAGTGCTGTAGCGAGAGCAACACTATGGTCAGTTAAATCACTAACTTTATTACATGTAAGTCCTTCAATACAACTTTCTCTTAAAGTACGAGCAGCCCTTCTAAGAGTTGACACTTGCTCAAATATTGCCATTAAGATAACTGGTGAGAAAACGTTAAGTTCGAGTTCACCAGCCTCAACTGCACAAGTTACGGTTACATCAAGTCCCATAATATAGTAAGCAACTTGATTTACTACTTCAGGAATAACTGGATTAAACTTACCGGGCATAATAGATGATCCCGGCTGCATAATTGGTAAACTAATTTCATCAATACTACTACTTGCCATAAGTCTTAGGTCAGTAGCTATCTTAGAAAGAGAAGTTGCGGTAAGCTTTAGCATACTACTTGTATAAGCAAAACAGTCTAAATGACGAGTTGCATCTACTAAATCTTTAGCGCTCTTAAATTCTTCGCCAGAAAACTTATTTAAATAAAATACAACTTTCTTTAAATATTTAGTATTTGTATTAATGCTTGTACCAATCGCGGTACCACCCATATTAACTTCTGCTAAGTAGTCAATACAAGATTCAACTTTTTTAATATTACGAGCAAGAACGCTAGCATAAGCATTAAACTCTTGACCTAGAGTAATTGGTACAGCATCTTGTAAATGTGTACGACCAATTTTAATAATATTACTGAATTCTTTACTTTTATCTAAAAAAGCGTTCTGTAATTTTTTAAGTTCAACTAAAGTTTTCTTTAATTGCTTGATAATAGCAAGCTTACCAGCGGTTTGAATTACATCATTGGTTGATTGACTACAATTAACATGATCAAGTGGATTAACCAAATTATAGTCACCTTTATTACCACCAAGCATTTCATTGGCTCTATTTGCGATGACCTCGTTAGCATTCATATTCATACTTGTTCCTGCTCCACCTTGGATTAAATCAGTAACAAATTGACCATGCAAGCGTCCATTTAAAATTTCATCACAAGTAAGCATAATAGCTTTCGCAATTTTCTCATCTAATAAACCTGCATCAAGATTAGCTTTGGCTGCGGCTTTTTTAACAATAACGAGGGCTTTAATCATTTGACGACAAATTCCACGTTTAGTAATCTCAAAGTTATCTTTACTTCTTAAGGTTTGAATACCATAATATACTTCAGCAGGTACTTTAAGTTCACCAAGGGAATCTTTTTCTATACGATATCTCATAGCACTCCTCCTTTTTAATTCACTATTTCACATAGTATTATCATACCACATTTTTAAATAAAAAACAAGAAAATGTATTATAAACAATTAAAAAGCATAAATTGTAGTATGTAAGAAGAAGGGGAGAAAAAGATGAAATATAAAGTAACAGGAAGCAACCCAGTGAATGGTACAATTAAAATAAGTGGATCTAAAAATGCTAGTCTACCAATTATTGTTGCGGCGACACTAACCAAAGAATGTGTAATTATAGAGAATGTTCCATTAATATCTGATGTTATTAATATGATCAGATTATTGGATAACATTGATGTAATTACAAAATATGAATATGCTACGAGGAGACTAATCATTCATGCTAAAAAAATTAAATCAATTATTACATCAGATTATGTAAAGAAAATTAGAGCATCATATTATCTAATAGGAGCTTTAATATCTAGAAAACATCAAATAGAAATGGCCTATCCAGGCGGTTGCGCTTTTACAACAAGGCCGATAGATATACATTTAAGTGTTTTTGAACAACAAGGTGTAAAAATAGATGTTGGTGAAACTCTAAAGTTTAAAGTTAAAGACCTAAAACCAACAATCATTGATTTTCCTAGAGTCACAGTAGGTGGTACAATTAATGCAATTTTATCATCAGTATATACAAAAGGTGAAACGATACTTAATAATGTTGCGGTTGAACCAGAAGTAATAGATGTAATTAACTTTATAAAACAAATGGGTGGAGATATAACTTTTATTAGTAATCAATCTATTAGTATAAAAGGTGTAAAAAAACTTCATGGTACAACTTATAAAATAATGCCAGACAGAATTGAAGCAGGTAGTTATTTACTACTTGCGATGGGAAACCCTAATAGTAAGCTTACTTTAACAGATGTGAATCTACTAGATTTACAAAACGTCACAAAAGTGATAGAACAAATGGGCGGCGAATTTATAGCTAAAAAAAATGAACTTACGCTAACCACTCCTACTATAGTTAAAGCCATCAATTTAAAGACTGGACCATATCCAGCTTTTCCTACCGACCTTCAACCAATAATTACAACGGTATTATTAAAAGGTAATGGTACTTCAGTTGTAGAAGATTTAATATATCATGAAAGAATTAGTCATCTTAAAGAACTTAAAAAAATGAATGCATCTATATACTATGAAAACAAAAAAATAATTATTGAACCATCAATATTAAAAGCAGGAATTGTAAATGCTAGTGATTTACGATGTGGGTTTGCCTTAATTGTAGCGAGCAATATGGCAAAAGGCACAACAACAATTAACAATGCCGAATACATAACTAGGGGTTATGAAGAATGCCTTCATAAATTGAGTAGTATCAATATTGAGTGTAATAAACAAATTTAATGTTTAACTCTTTAAAAATAACACAAAATATAGTATAATAAATGCAAAGGATGGTGTCTTATGAACGATACAATATTTAAAGTAGGATTTATTATATTTGATGTAATTGTTCTAATATTTCTAATTCTCTATTTATTGGTTGCGTACTTAAAGGGATGGAAAAGAACTTTATTAAACTTATGTGCTTTTTTAATACCATTTATTATTTATCTATTTATGGCAGATAAAATAGCAGAGATATTTATGAAAATTAATTTACCTGGAATTGGTAGTATATATGATTTAGTACTAAATCAAGTAAAAGAAATTACCAAAAACAATGCTGAAGGGGCAACACTAGAACTTTGTGAAAGCATAACTGTTGCGGTAGTACGTTTCGCTACATATTATGTATGCTTACTAATTTGCTTGTTGCTTGCTCAAATCAATAGAATAATTTTTAGATGCACTCTTAAAGGGTTTATTTACCCAGGTGGTGATTCGAAAGTAAAACCATCAATGCCATCACGCTTAATTGGACTCGGTGTTGGTTTTGCACGTTTTATTTTCGCATCTGTAATTTTGTTTTTCCCTATTTATGGAATCATAAATGTTGCACAAACGGGAATTAAAGATTATGCAATTATTAATGAAATGACAAAAAAAGATGATTCGCAAACCACAGTTAGTGAAGAAGACTTTAGTTTAGAAGAATTAAGTGAAAAACTAAATGGTTCAATTGCCTATAAAACATTTACAGTTACTAAAGATAAAGATACAGATTTAAGCATTCCGGCTAAATATCTTGGTACAATTTTGAAAGTAAAAACCTCAACAGGTAGTTACAATATTATAAAAGAATATGGTAACATCCACGCAACACTTAAAATTGTTTCAAGAATGGAAATAAGTGAAGATGTAATATCATTTGAAAAACTAACTAAAGATGATGTAAAAATACTTCATAACACAATAGGTAAAACCAAACTTCTTAAACTTTTAGCGCCAGCAATGAAAGAAAAACTAATAGTTGAGATGGAAAAAGAATCAAAAGATGCTGTCTTGTTAGATGCAATTACCAATATGGATGCTAGTAAGGAAGCTGATATCTTAATAAAAGCTTTAAATGAATCACTTGATATACTAGTAGGTTTGAGATTGAATGTTAATCACTTAGAAGATTTATTATTAGAAGAGTCACTTGTCACAAGTAGTAATAAAGTACTAAATGTACTAATGACATCTTCAACAATTGTCAACTATGCACTACCTAAATTGAGTGAAAAATTAATAGAACTAGTTGATGATCCAACTAAAGAAATGAATGTGGTTTTATCACCCGAAAAATTAGAAATTTGTATTAAAACAGATGTATCAAGCGTCTTAGCTATTTACCAAAAGTTAGCGAAAAACAATAACTTACACAATTATATCTTTAATGAATGTGAGTTCATAACGGGTACTGATATAGCCGCAAGCACTTTAGAAGAAGCAATTGATGGATTGTTTGAATTATCAATAGTAAAAGGAAATGAAAAAACAATTATTAAATTTGCCTTAACCAAAGCAAAACAAGATAAATTGTCATATGAAGTATTATTTAAAGGCTTAAATCCTGACTGGCAAGAAGAAGGAAAAATAATCGGTAAGATAGTTAAAGAAATAATGCTACTTCCTAAAGAAGCAAAAGATTTTGATAACTTCTCTATAGAAACAGTAGTACTTAAAAATGCGTCCAATGAATATATGTATGATAGTGTAATTAAAGAAATATCAAAATCTAATATATTTAGATTAGTTAGTATAAACTTATTAGAAGCCTTCACAAGTGATTCAGAAACAAGTAATATTAAAGAAATAATGAATCTACTTAACATTGATAATATTAAAAATGTATCGTCTCAAGAATTCTATCAAGAATTAATAGGTTTATTACAAATCCTAGATACAATTATCGAAACAAATATTTTAGATGAAGAAAAAGAATTAAATTTAACAGAAGAAAACGTTGAATTATTAATCAATCGAATTTTTGCCTCAATCCTTGTTAAAGGTAAAGAAAGCGAAATTGTAAACTACTTATTAGATAAAACAAATATCAATGCTAAACTTCAAGAGATGGGAACAGTCCTAAATCTAGAAGATGTTGATTGGAAAACTGAACCAACTAAGTTAATAGAAATTTTCAAATCAATCCTTGCTTTTGGCGATATTACATCAATCGACTTTAATCAAATTATCGCTTCAAAAGATGAAAGCACTAACCCTAAAATTGTAAGATTACTCACTGCTTTACGAGATTCTGACATTTTTGGTACAGCCATATTTGATATGATCGATAAAATGGTTTCAGAAACTGAATATACAGATATAACAAATCTTTTCAATCTAAGAGCTTTAGAAAATACAACCATTGAAGAATTTAAAGTAGAAATTTCTAACTTACTTGATATTATAGATTTAGTTAAAAAAACCAACATCACCAATAAAGAAGAATTAAATATTGATGAAGAAACAATAGAAGTATTAATTACAAAAATCTTTGATTCTATCGTAACAAAAGGAAAAGAACCTGAAATCTTTAACTATATTATGAATGAATTAAATCTTACAGAAACACTAACAAATATGAATATTACCCTAGATCCATATGATAATAGTATCGACTGGGAAAAAGAACCATCACATTTAATAGAAATATTTAAAGCAATCATGAAGTTTGGAAATATCAATGAAATAGATTTCAATACATTAATGAAAGAACGAAACGAAACAACTCAAACAAATTTAACAGCATTATTTGAGGCACTTGATTCATCAACTATTTTTAGTCCACATCTAAAAGATATGATTATGAGTATGGCTTTAAATGCAGGATATATAATTCTACTTACCGATGAAGACATGCAAGAAATTCGCTTAAATACTTGGGCCAATGAAGTAAAAGGCATATTTGAAGTCTTAGATATATGTGATGAAATATTATATGATTCAAGCACATATGATGCAGTAGATGGTACTAGCGTAAAAAATGTAATGTTAATAGCAAGTACTTCCGTTATAGCAAGTAAAACCCTTGGTGAAATCTTGATGCTAATGTTAGGCCAGTTCCACTTGAATATTAACCCAAAAGACGAAAATGGTAATTACAAATACGATTTCACAAGTCGTCAAATATTAAAAGATAATGCCGAAAGTGTTGGAAAATTAATTGACATTAAACATGCACTAGACAGTATTGAAAACGAAGACGCCAAAATCAAAAAATCAATAGAAGCAGTTAAAAATTTAAATAACGACGAAATAACTAAAGATACCTTAAACGCATTTGTTGATAATAAAATAACAGCTGATTTTGATACAATTAATTTTGAAAATGAAGGCCAAATCATCGAAGATGTATACAACAAATACAATAGTGATCGTGAAAACTTTAATATTGTAAACGAACCTGAACTACGAGAAAAAGTAGAAAAATCAGAAGTTGCAAAACACTTATTACAAGAACTTGGTATTATATAAGTAAATGAAAGAGCTAGAAAACTAGCTCTTTTTTTGGTTGCTTGAATAATCTAAAGAGGATTAGTTTATGGGGGTATGGAATAAATAAAAATAGTGGATAATACAATAAATAAGAGTTAAAACTTACTTACTTAACTTACGAATATTTCCTACCTAATGTCAAAATTAGCTTAAAGGTTCAAATGAAATAAAAATAAAAATCAAAAAAAATAAGTAAAATCTATCTAAAGTAAGAATAATTACTTGCAAAAAAATAGAATTTTTGATACAATAAGTAAGTAAAGTCATAAATAAAAGAGGTGAATTATTATGGATTTTAACCAAATTTTACTTTTTGCAGGTTTGGGATTGCTTGCATTAGTAATCTTATTCGCACTTTTGGGCTTTTTAGTAGGTCTAAAAAGAGAACTTAAGTGCACGGTTGTCTTTCTAATTCTACTTGTTTTGGCTTGGCTGGTATTCGGTAATTCGGGTATTCTATTGAACATTAGTGGTGAATTAGTATCATTTGTTCGTGGAATGCTGAATATGGAAGAATCAGCAGACGCTACACTTTGGGAAACCATTGTTGAATATTTAAAGTCAATGGAAGGCCTAAATTTAGCGCCACTACTAGTAGATGGAAAGGAAACTTACAACCTAATCTATAGCATCTGCTCTGCCGTTGCAACCTTTGTTTTATTGCTAGGTGCAACATTATTGGTAGTGATAATTACCCCAATTATTAGATTAATCACATGTATAATTGGCTTAATTATTAGAGGTGTTAAAAGAGGTAAAGCTAGAAGACGTGCTGCTGCTGGCATCACTGATCCTGAAGTTAAGGATGAAGTAGATGAAGAAGCACAAGATGCTGTACTAGTTTTACAAGGTGCAGAAAAATCCAATGATGTAGTTGTGACTCTTAGTGAAAATGAAATTTCACCTAAGAAGAAAACGAAGAAACGTATTTGGGGCGCAGTTGTCGGCGCTTTAAAATGTGTGTTCTTACTAATTGTATTATTCGCACCAATTTCTGGTATTTACTCAATTTTGAAAAGCGCATCGCCAGAAACAAGAAAATTAATCTCAGACCTTGTAGATGGTGGTGGAGAAAAACAAACAGTGTCATCTGAAACAACCACAACTGATATGGTATTTGATCTTGTTGATGACTATGGAAAAAGCGGACTAGGAAAGTTTATAGAAGGATCATCTTACTTCTTTGGCAATTCTTTTAGTACTTTACTATTCGATTCAATGGCTAACATTCAAACTGAAAAACAATACATTAAACTTCGTGAAGAATTAATCGTATTCATAAAAGCAGTTAATGAATTAAATGGCAATATAGAAGTTGGAACTTGGACTGATGAAGAAGTATCAAGAGCTCTTGATGCGTTAAAAGATTCCAAGTTACTTCCTGAAGTTATGCCTGTAGCTATTGAGTATGCAGGTGAAATTGAATTCCTTAAGGAGGCATTACAAAACGCAAACCAAGAAGCTAATTTCTTGAGATTACGTGATATTGACTGGGATAGTGATATTGAAACAATTTTAGATACCGTTAAGGAAGTATATAAGCTTGATTTATTCCCATTAGCAGAATTAAATTACCTAACACTTGATGCCAATATTCTTGCGGATGCACTTGCAAAACTAGGTGAAACTGAATTCATCAATCAAGTCTTCCCAATTGTTATTAGAACTGCTGTTAAACTTGATATGTTGAAAACATACATTGGTGATTATGACAAAGTACTAAACATTGATGATATTGATTGGAAACAAGAATTAGTATCACTTGCTAAAATCTATGGAATATTCCAACAATATGGCTACACTGATTTGAATGAAATCACTGGAGCCGAAATGAAAGATTTAGCAAAACACGTTGTTGTTGAAAAATTTGAGTCAACAGTTAATATCCTAGGCACACTAGTTGATATGTCACTATTTAGTAGAGTGATTATTCCTCTAGGACAACAAGGATTAGATGTATTCTTAGGCAGCGATGATAGTGAGTTTAAGGAATTCAATGATATCATTAATCTTACTTCAATCACTCAAGAACAGTGGAAAGCTGATTTCAAATCATTAGTTGAAATTGGTAAACTTGCTATTTCTCAATTAAATGCTTTAAGCCTTGATCCTAAAGAAATGGATTTAACATCACCTGCTTCAATAGAAGCTCTTAAGGTAATAGTTCAAAAAGTATTTACTTTAAATATTTTAGGTGACGATCAAACTAAGAATGATTTATTATTAGCTGCATTCAAGAAATTTGACTTATTTGATGAAGCTGATTTATTCTATACTGAATATGGTACAGAAAATCGTAAATCAATTCTTGATAATGTTAATTGGAATGATGTATACGAAAATGAACAATTAAATATTGGTGAAATTCACACTATTCAAAATTTAATTGATCTTGTTGGTGAACTTGCAAAACTTGATTCTGTTGATGCTAAAAACTTTACAGCTGATATTGATGCATTACTAAATGATGATGCAGCAGTTGATATTTTAGTAAGTGTACTTGAAGAGTTAGTAGATTCAGAATTAACAATGCAATTATTAAATCCTGCAGTTAATAGGTATGTACTTCCAATCACTGATAAATATGATGATGATCATCTAATCAAAGATATTATCAATGAAATTGGTCCAGGAACAGCAGTTGAAGAAATAATCAAAATTGTTCAAGCATTTAAGAGCGCACAAAACTTAGGATTATTTAAAGTTTCAAGCGACGGTCTTGCAGCATTAAAATATGAAAAAGTTGATGATATTAAAAATATTATTAACACAATCTTTGATTCTAAATTATTTGAAGGATATGAAGGACGTATTATTCGTATCATTCTAAAAGCAACCAATTTATTAGATGTTGAAAAAGGTTTATTAAACGACATTGATTATACAGGCGAACAAGAAATCTTAATTAGCTTTATTGATGAAGTTACCCCAATTCTAACTGATGAAAACTTCAAATTAGTTGATCAAGAAGGAAACTTAAATTTAGATCTTGACTATATTCTAGAACCTAATAATTTCAAACACATTATGAAGGGTTTAGAAATAATAATTGGTACTTATGATATCGCTTATGATGATGACGACAAAGCTATGTTCACTGAAAAAGGTGGCTCTAACTTAATCGTAGCATTATTACCAAATATTTATGCTCGCTATGGAAAAGAACTAGTACCTTCAGACTTTACAGAACTAGTAGAACTTTTAGATATTGAAAATCTTACAGGCGAACAACTAGCAAGAGATATTAGACGTTTAGTATTTATCGCAGGTCAATTAGTGGAAATGGATATCCAAACATTAATTACTGGTGGTTCAATTACTTACACTAATAAATTACGTAATATGTATAATATCGTTGATGCTCTATTAGAGATTGAAATGATTAAACCAAAAGATAGTGAAATTTTTGCATGGGTTATTAATTATGCCGCTGACAAGTTCCAAGATGTAATCAAATTAGATAAGGTTACTCCTGAACAATTTGAAGATATCAAGTGGCGTGAAGAAGGCGCAATCGCAAAAGATGTTATCCGTAATATTATTAAATTCTTAGAAAGCAATAAATTAACTTCAACAGAAGAATTAGGTGACTTTATTAGAAATCAAGGTTACTTAGAATCATCATTTGTTACTGAAACAAATGCTAATGTAGTTATTGAAATTTTAAGAGGATTAGTACAACTTAAGACTCTTGAATGCCTATCTCCAGTGTTCTTCCAAGCAGTTGTTAATCAACTTGTTGAAGCAGGAACAATCGAAGATTTCTGGAATGGTAATATAACTGGTAGCCAATTAATGGAAGACATTAGATCAATTCTTACAATTGTAGAAATAGCCGTAAATCAACTTGACATAATCACATTATGGAAAGATGAATTTGAAGGAAACATCAATCTTCCTGAAGCTACACCAGTAAACGAAATAATTGATACTTTATTCAACATGAACTTAATTAAAGGTTATGAATCAACATTAGTTAAATTCGCAGTTGACAAAGTACTACCTGAAAATTTCCCAATAGATATTAAATCAATAGATTTTAATGAAATTACAGATTGGGATGTTGAATCTCAAATGATTCAAACTATCGTAACAAATGCTTTAACAGCTCTTAAAGATAGTGGATTTGTAACAGTTAAAGATGTTTTAGACTTTGACGTTAATGATACAGATGCTATCAAAGATTTTGCTACAAGCGAAAATTCATTTAGTCTTGCTAATATTGTTGAAGCATTATCTACTTCTCAATTAGTTGGTAAGATTTTAGATTTAGGATTTGACTATGCTTTAGATAAAGCAGGTGAAAGCCTAGAAATGAACTTAGAATTCTTAAAAGATTTAACAGATGTTGAATTAAGAGAAGACTTAAGTAAAATTAGCAACATTTTAAGAAGTGCTGCTAATCATAGTGAAGTTTATAATTTATTATATCCTGACACAACAAAATATAACGAAACAAATGTATCTGAACTAGTTGAAGTTGCAAAAGATGCTTTAACAGTTATCGGAGAATTAAACATCTTAAATAAACACGTAGAAGAATTATTATCAACTGGTGTTAATTATGCACTAGGTAAAGTAGAAGCATTAAGCGGTTTAGCAGTAACTGCAGAAGACTTCAAGAATGTTGATTTAAGTAGTGATATGGCTCATATGAATGCAATCCTAGATTTAGCGTATGCAATTCTTAGTGATAATGAAGCTACAACAATTAAAGCAGCATTTGACTTTAAAGATGAAGTTCTAGAAGATTTAACAATTTTAATCAATGATAATAACATTACTAATGCAGCAAACATCTTAAAAGAAGTAGCTGAAATTGGTATCGTTAATTCAGTATTACCAATTGCTTTAGATTATGGTATTGATAAAGTAGTTGAAATGGGTTATGATATTTCATTCGTTAAGAATGTAGAATTAACAAGCGAACAACTTGCAAATGATATCGTTCGTATTGCAAACATTATTATCGATGCAGTTAACCTTCATGCAGTTGAAATTTACAACAATAACAAACCAATAACTGAAGGATTTGATGAAAAGTACATAACTGATATAGTTGAACAATTATCACAAATTAATATTTTCCGTCAAGTTAAATCTGACTGGGCAGCCTTTGTTATTAACTTTGCACTTGATAAAGTAAATATCGGCTTTGAAAAGAGATATGTTGCAGCTGATTTTGACAACGTTAAATGGGGCGCAAGCAAAGAAAATGCAAAAGTAGGTCTTGTAAACTTAGTAAAAGCAGTAGAAGAAATATTCTTCACTGATGGAATTTCAATTGATACAATAACTGATTTTATTGAAAAAGAAAAGTACTTAGAAGAAGGCATGATTAGTGATGCTGCTATAGATTATGCTTCATTAGCACTATCTAACATTTTAAGTATGGATATAATCAATGTAGTACTTCCTGATGCAATCAAGTTCGGATTTGATAAAGTAGAAGAACTAGATATAGAAATAATCAAGAATCTAAACATTGATAAAGAAACTTTAACAATTGATGGTGTTGACCTAAATATTAATGCTGATGATTTAGGCAATATTATGTTAAAACTTGGTTCTGTAGCTAAAGCAGCACTTAACTTTGGAGCATTAGAATACTTAAATACAAAAGACATTACAGATATTGATTTAACAATTCTATCAGATGCAATTACAGCATTATCAGAAGTATCAGTATTTGAACGTCAAGCAGGAGAATGGCTAGCATTAATTACAAACGTAGTAACAGATATGTTTAATGTTGATTTAACATTTGAAGCAGCTGACTTCGGTGATGTAAATGTAGCACAATCTGTAGAAAAATTAACAGAAATGTTAAGTGGTTTAAATGAAGTATTAAAAGGCTTAGAATTAAACAGCTTATCAGAAATTCTTGATTTAGCTCAAAACTTTGATCAAGAAGCATTAATTACAAGAGCAAATATTAATGATGTAATCAATAGTGCAGTAAATGCAATTCAACCAATATTCGAAATTGAATATCTACAAGCAGTATTACCAAAGGTAGCAAAATTTGGTTTAGATTATGTTCCAGTAGAATTCTATCCAGTATTTATTGTGAAAGCAATAAATAGTGATGAATATACAGGCGAAATGATGGGAAATGATATCAGTGGTATCCTTGACATCGTAAAGAGTGTAGTAAACTTAAATGTAATAGAGATTGTAAAAGAACTATTAGGATATGATTACACCCCAATCGCAAGTATCAATGGAAGTGAACTAGAAACAATCGTAGATAGCTTTGTAGGATTAGACATTGTTAAACAATTTAGAACAGACATTATGGCGCTCTTAGTTAATGAAGCATTAGAGTTCGCCCCAATCAATTTAGGTAAAGTATATGAAGCAAAAGACTTTGAAGGAATCAATTGGAGTGAAGATAAAGCAAGTGCAAAACAAGCTGTATCAAGTCTAGCAGCAGTTATTAACGAAGCATTAGCTGATGGCATTTCTAAAGAAAACGTGTTAAATTTAATTGACCGTGTTAAAGAAAAAGATTACTCAATCGTATCAGAAAGCTTAATTAGAAACGCATTAACATTTGTACAACATGTTGTTGAAATGAATGTTATTGGTGTAGTACTTCCTGATGTAATTAAGTTTGGATTTGACAAAGTAGAAAGTCTAAACATAGCATTTATCAAGAATATTAAGTTTGATAAAGAAAACTTAACAATTGATACAGTAGATCTAAATATTAGTTCAAAAGATTTAGGTAACTTAGTTGAAAAACTAGCTGATGTAGCAGTTGCATTATACAACTTTGGAGCATTAGAATATTTAGAAACAAAAGACATTACAAATATTGATTTAACAATTCTATCAGATGCGATTGTAGCATTATCAGAAGTATCAGTATTTGAACGTCAAGCAGGAGAATGGCTAGCATTAATTACAAACGTAGTAACAGATATGTTTAATGTTGATTTAACATTTGAAGCAGCTGACTTCGGTGATGTAAATGTAGCACAATCTGTAGAAAAATTAACAGAAGTATTAAAAAGAGGAAACAATCTTCTAGCTCAAGAAATTGATGGTACTCAATTAAATAGTCTTAGCAATATCATGGAAATTGTTAGACAATATGCTTCTACACCATTAGATTTAACAACTTTAGACAACTTCAAGGAACTTGCTAAAGCAGTTACCGCAATGGTTAGACCAATATTCGAAATTGAATATTTACAAACAGTATTACCAAAAGTAACAAAATTTGGTTTAGATTATGTTCCATTAGAATACTATCCTGCATTCATCTTGAAAGCACTTAATAGTGGAACACTTACAGGCGAAATGATGACATCAGATATTATTACAATACTTGATATTATCGATGAAGCAATAGATATGGATGCTAATGTCATCTATAACAAAGTAACAGCTAAAGATTATGACTTTGAACTTAAGTTAGACAAAGTTGTTAATATTATTAGCAAAATTGAAACAATAAATGTTTTAACAATTAGTTATAAAGACTGGGCTGCAATCGCATGTAACGTTGTAGCTAACATAATGAAAGTTGATCGTGAAGTTAGCGTTGATGATTTCGCATATATGACTGATGAAATGTGGAGTGCTGATTTTGAAGCTCTAAGAGAAATCATTAGAAATATTGATAGCTTAATTAAAGACAATAACTTTGATACAGTTCAAAATATTCTTGATTTTATTACCAATAAAGAATATTTAGATAATCCTGCACAATACATACATTCTGATAATGCATATGCAATTATTGATATCATTGAAAAAGTGTTTGGTTTCAATGTTCTTGATTCAATCTTAACAAAGGTTGCATCATATGCTTTAACTACATATGTTATCGGACATACTAACTTACCTGATGTTGAATTCATTAGAGATGCAATTCAACGTAAAGACTATGTTGGTAAAGACATGAAAGAAGATGTTCAATTACTATTAGGCGTATTAAGAAATGTAGTTGCCTTTGGTGCTCTTGATTATTATTGTTACAATAGTATTGAAGAAATTAATCTAGAACTTCTTGCTGAAGCAGTAGAAAGCCTAGAAAACTTAAAAGTTTATGCTATATCTAAAGAACAATGTCTAACAGTTGTTTTAAACGAAGTATACAAGATGTTACAACTTGATGAAGAAGTTGGTTTAATTACAAGTGCACAAGCAGAAGGTTTATTCACTAATCTTGCTGTAGTAATTAGAGATCTTGCAGAAGTGTTAGATAACGCACACATTGTTTCTACAAATGACATAGTGGATTTCATAAACAATAAAGAATATATGAATGGTGACTACTACAATGAACCTACATTGAATAGTATCACTAAGACATTAACAGATTTAACTAACATTTCTCTATTAGAAGTAGTTTCACCTGCTCTAGCTAGATGGGGAATGCAAAAACTTAACATTGAAGGATTAGAATTCCTTGTTGATGCATTTGACAATAAACTATTTAGCGGTTCAGAATTATTATCTGATATTAGAATTGTTGTAAGCATTATTCAAAACTTAATCGACTTTGGTGTATCTGATGTTATTTTCAATATTGAACTTAAATCAATTAATTCAATTTACTTAGAAAATATCGTAGATGCTATCTATAACTTGAATGTTTACATGAAGCTTAAAGCTGATTGGTTAGGTTATGGCTTAGGCATGGCATTAAAAGCAATTAATGTAGAAGTTAGTGCACAAGATTTTGAAGGAATTTTAAGTGACCAAGAAGCATTTAAAGAAGCTATTAGAAATGCTTGTAGTTTAGCGGAAAACTTAAATATAAGATGCATAAGTGATGTTTCTGCATTCTTAAATGATGAAGCTTACTATGATAAGCAAACTTATAATAATACTAACCTTCAATATGTTCAAAATATATTAGTAGAATTAGTTGGCACAAATATCGTAAAAGTTATTTTCCCACAATTAATTGATTATGCAATTGACATGGCAGATGATATGAAGATTGATGTTTCATTCATTAGTGGTTCATACACAAATGCTGATCTTGCAGAAAGTGATATCCCAGCTCTAATCAATATAGTTAAATACGCTCGTGATTTTGGTGCTTTACAATTTGCAAAAGAACAAGATATAACTGATATTAATGTTGAATATATTAAGTCAATTATAGCTGAACTTGAAAATGTTAAATTATTTACGTTATTTAGAGCTGAATGGTTAGCACTTGGCCTAAATTATGTAACACCAATGATGGAATTTGAAGTAACAGCTAATGAATTCTCTCAATTTACAGAAGAAGATTGGCTACATGATAATAAATTACTTCAAGCTATAGTTGATGTAATTGGAGAAATCCTAGAAAATAATAACCTCACATCATATAAACAAATCTTAGATTATGTACAAAATGATTTAAGAGATGAATTATTAACAGAAAAAATTATTAATGAAGTAAATATTGATTCAGTAGGCAAATTATTAACAAATGCCTTAGCAATCAAAGTACTTGAAACATTATTCCCTAACATCTTAAGTTTTGGTATAACTAAAGCTGATGAATTAGGATTCGATGTATCATTCTTAGATGGTACATTAACTTGTGAAATATTAAAGAATGATGTTGATAATCTAGTTGCAATCGCAAAAGCCGCACTTGACTTTGGCGCATTAGAAATCTACAATACTAAGACAATTGATAAGATTGATTTAAGTTATGTAGTAACAATTCTTGAACAATTAGATACATTAGAAACTTTAAATATCGCAAGAGCTGAATGGTTCGCATTAGGCATTAACAAAGCGTTTGAAATGCTTTCAATTGGCGACACTGTAACAGCAGAAGAATTAAATACCCTTGCAATTGATAACGATATTAAAGTATTGATCCAAGTAGTTAAAGATGCAGATACAGTATTAAAAGATTTACATTTAGAAACTTATGGTGACATTAAAGACTTTATCAATAGTAAAGGATATACAAATGCTGAATTAATTAACGACAAAGTATTAACTGATATAGTTAATATGGTTGATGATTTAATTAATTTATCATTACTAAAAGTTGTATTACCTATCGTTGCGGAATGGGGTCTTGACCAAGTAAATATGGAAAAACTTGAATTCCTAGATGATGCGTTTACAAATCATATGTTTACAGGTGATGAACTAGTAGCAGATTTAAGAACTGTTGTAAGAGTCTTAAGAGACGCCATAGCCTTTGGTGCAGCTGATCTTATTACAGATACTCCACTTCAAACTATTGAATCAAGCTATTTAGAGGATATCATCATGGCTGTTGAAGATCTAAATGTCTTCAATAAACTAAGAGCAGAATGGATGGGCTTTGGCTTTGGTATGTTATCAGGAATGATAGGAACTGAAATCACTGCTACAGACTTTGAAGGATTAACAGAAGCTAATTGGTTACAAGATAACCAAGCATTAAGAGATGCTGTTAAGACAATCTGCGAATTAGCTGAAAAACTAGATATAAGATGCTTAACTGATGCTATGAACTTTATAGGTAATGAAAAATACTTAGAGTTAGAAGTAGTGAGCGATGAAAACTTAAATCTAGTAGAAAGGGTTATAACTAAAGTACTAGGTACCCACATTGTTGAAGCAGTATATCCATATTTCTTAGAATTTGGAACTGACAAATTAGATGCAATGGGTTATGACATCACATTTATAAATGGCGTATATACAAGTAACTTACTAGTAGAAGATATCTCTACACTTGTAAGAATGGCTAAGAGCGCACGTGATTTTGGCGCACTTGACTATATCAAGAAAAATGATATTTCTCCACTTGAATTAAGTTATGTAAGAGATGTTGTAAGTGAACTTGAAAATCTTAACTTATTCACTGTTGACAGAGCTAATTGGGTAAGCTTCGGTTTAAATTATGTAACACCTATGTTGAATTTCAACGTAAGTGCTGCTGATTTTGAAGACTTAACTGAAGCACAGTGGAAAGCAGACAATGTAACATTACAAAATATCGTAATGTCACTAGATAAAGTTCTATATGAAATGCAATTATCTTCAGTAAATGAAGTTATTGAATATGTAATGCTTAACTTATATGTAGATGGACATAACTTTACAGATGGTATGTTTGATGGATTAGGTGAAACACTTGAACAAGTAGCTTCATTAAATGTATTAGAAGTTATCTTCCCTAACATCTTAGTATTTGCGATTGATAAAACTGCAGAATTTAATTTAGATATTGAATTCTTAAACGGTGAAATGACATTAAGTCATGTAAAAGCAGATGCTAAAGGACTATTAGAAATTGCAAAAGCTGCATACAATTTTGGTGTACTTGATATGATTTGGGGTAGATTACCTGAAACACTTAACTTAGGTTATGTTGATACAGTATTAACTATCCTTGGTAATTTAGAAACATTCAAGATTGATGAAGCTAAATGGACTGCAGCAGTAATTAATTGTGGTTTAACATATGCTAACTTCATTGATTGTGTTAGTGATACAGACTTCGCAGACGTAGACTGGGATCGCGAAAACGTAACATTAAGAGAAGTTGTAGAAAATGCTCGTATAGTTCTAAATATGACTAATACAACTAAAACAGAAAAACTAGTTGAATTAATCAATAGATTAACTAAGGGTAGATTTAATAATGAATTATTAGAAGTTTCTACTCTAGTACAAATTATCGATACAGTTGATTCAGCTGTAAGATCACAAATAGTTGAAGTATTAATTCCAATCTTTGCACAATTTGGTATGGACAAAGCTGTAGATATGGGTTATGACCTTCGATTCCTTCTAGATAATGCTTCAGATGAAGAATTAGTAGAAGATATACGTTCTGTCCTTTCAGCCACAAGAGATCTAGCAGAATTTAATGCTGTTAAGATTTGGTTAAAAGGTGAAGTAATTAACTATGATCAAATGTCACTTGTATATAGTGCAATTACTAAATTAACAAGCTTAAATGTATTTGATGAACAAGGTAATCAAGTTGTTGAATTTGTATGTGACCTTCTAGAGATTGATACAGCATTCCTTTCTGATGGTACTGTAATAATTAGCCAAGAAGGTGAACAAATTGTTAATATTATTAAAGAATTAGTAGTAGTAGCACAAGTTTATGACTTATACACTATTGAAGATTTCACTGACTTTGTTAATTTTGCTCAAAAGGATTCATGGTCTACTATAAGAGATGGATTTGATGAAATCTTATTAGCAGCAGCTAACATTCTTGAAATAATAGCACATGATAACCTAGTTAGTCTTGCAGCGTTTACTGTAGCTGAAAAATATCTTGCATTTGATAAATATCAAGGTTTAGTGGATATTTACAATATTTATCCTGAATTTGAATATTTATCTAGTGATTTGTTAAATATTTCAGTAGCATTAAGAAGTGTTTCATCATTACATATTGCTAAAGCAATAGATGGTGAAATTGATTATCCATTTGATAACGATGAAATATCATATATAATACTAATTTTAACAAATTTACACTACTTTAATTTAGACGGAAGAATGGCACAAATCTTAAATAGATTAGATTATTTATTCCCTAGTATTGGTTTCGATCAAATTAATGGTGATAACATAGATTTAGATAGTGATGGATTAAACTTATCAAAGATTTATGAATTATTCAGACAAATCGCAAGTCGTGAAGACTTCCCTATAAAGAACAGAGCTGATGTTGAAAATGGTATTAAATTAGATATTAAGTATTTCTTCATTAAATCAATCTTTGATAAAGAAATGGATATGGTTGATTTATACATGGATACAACTATCTATAAAGAAACTGGACCACTTATTCTTCTTGTTCTTGTTCCATTACTTAAGAATGCAGCACCTGATTATTGGGATGCTCTAGACTTAGATAATTATGACATTGATAAGATTAATAACGACGTTCCACTATTCAAGTCTATTTTCGAAACTATTATGAATAGAGATCCTAAAGCAATTGCTAATGGAACATTAGACTTTGCTGGCTTAGATGCTGATGTTAATGCTATTATTGATGACCTAATGAAACTTGAATTATTAAATGGTCATATGAATGACTTAGTAGAATTACTATTACGTGATTTCGTTTATGGTAAGAAATTAGGTGACGTAATTATTGAACCTGATACATTCAATGTTGCAGATGTTGAATTTAGAGCAGATGCTTCAGTATTAAAAGAAATAGTTGTTAAAGTATTTGAAGTAATGAAAGCTGAAAATATTAATTCACTACAAGACTTTAGAAAATACTCTGAAAACTTCAACTATCGTCAAACAATTAAGAACGAAGAAGTATTGAAAGGTGCAAGTGATATTCTTGAATTATTATCAACAATGACTCTTGTTCAATTCAATATCAAACAAATTTACATAACTTATGCAGTACCTCAATTAGAGAAACGTGAGTTATTAGAATATGTTGATTATCGCGATGCAACTAATGAAGAAATGATAGCTGATTTATCAGTTCTTGCTTCAATCATTAGAACAGCTGCTCCACTTGGTATTGGTGAAATCATTGATGGTGGCGATATCAATTATGATCAAGCAACAGAAGTACAAACAATTTTAAGTCTAGCTGGTACTCTAAATTACATTAAGTACAATGCTAATGCTTTAATTGAAAAATTAGGTACTAAAGTTGAAAGCATCATTGCTTATGGTGCAAGTTATGATACTCTTGATATAGCTAATGACTTAGAATTATTAGGTCAAGCTTATGCAGTAGTAGCATACATATTAGATACTGGCTTTGCATATCGCAATATTAATGAACTTAAAGCTATGGATATTAAAACAGTAGTTAAATTTGCTTATGAAAATGCCGCAGTTATCGCAAATGCAGTTGACTATTTAGCTCAAATGAGTATTGTTCCTTACATTTTACCAGCAGTAGTTGAAAAAGGTATGGACAAATTACAAGGTGTTTTAGCTAACGTATTTAGCTGTATAGATCCTTATAGCTTAACAATTTCTGAATTAGCTCATGATACAATCATTATTTCTGAATTATTACATAATGCAGTAGACGCAAATATCTTCGCATATTTAAGATTTGAATCTGCTGAAATACCTGCATCAAGTGCAATTAACGGAATGATTCAAAATATTTATGACATGTATTTATTTGAAGGACATTATTCTGAAATGATTACTACATTACTTAACGAAGGACAAGTTGATACAACTAATATTGATTTAAGTGCTGTTGATTATGATAATGAAATTAATTACTTACAAGCAGTAGTTACAGAAATTATTAGTATGATTAATGAATATGGTATCAAACGTTATGAAGAAGTTAAACCTGAATTAGAATCATATAAGAAAGTTCTAGAAAATAAAGATAAAGAAGAATTAGCTAGAAGAATTAGAAATGCATTAAATAGAATTAATGTAGAACACTTAGTTAATATTGTTGAAATAATTGATGAATCTACAATCATTGATCAATTAGTTATTCCTCTATATAACTTAGTATTTGATAAGGCAATGCCTGAAAGAATTAAACAATACTTAGATATTACTGGTTATGAAACTAGTGATGTTGAAAGTGACACTCACTTATTCGCACTTGGCTTACGTAGTTTATATGAATCAGGAATTCATAAAGAAGTCTTGAATAATGTTCACGTAGGTGATGGATGCGTTCCATATTTACAAGATGCAGTAAGATACTTTGCACAATTAAGAATTCTTGATATGAAGAAACAAGATCTTGTTGGCTTAGTTGGTGAATTAATTAATAAAGACCTAAGTGATCTTGATATAAGTTCTGTAGATCTTGCTTATGATGCTGATATTATTATCAACGTTATGGATGACATCTATAAAGCATATTCAGGTACTAATAGAGGTCGTATGCAATTCTCTATGCTTGGTGATACTGAAACAATGACTGCAATAATTAACATTTATGCAGCATTACTAGACACTCAACTTGGTAGAATAGCAATCCCTTATGTGGCTCATAAATCAGTTTCAAATGCACCTGCATATGATAATCAATTTAAGAACCAAATCCTTTCTCTATGTGATGATACAGTAGATGCTCTATATGCATTACTTGCTATGGGCGCATTCTCTAATAATGGTATTGACTTTACAGACAAAGCCTTAACTGACCGTGTATTTAATGTTGTATACCGTAACTTCACATTAGGCGAATATCAAAAATATTTCGATAGATTTGTTGCGAATGCTTATGTATATGGAGTAATTCCACTTAACCATTCAATCTTATCTAACGCAAATGAAATTAATGCAATTCGTTCAATTCAAAACGCAATTAAGACATTCTCTAATAAGTATAGTTCTAAGTTAAAGAATATTGATGCTGCATTAATCCAAGATCAAGCATTTGAAGATGATGTAACTAACTTGTTTAAAGAATTATTACAATCAGACTTTATTGCTCAAATCTTCATGAGTGTTATGAATGGCACATCTCAAGTATTAACTGAAGGCTGTGGTAAGATTGCATTATTTGAAGGTATGACAAATGAAGAATTCGTAAATGTTGCACTTCCTGAAATCTTTGATATTATGGGTTATGCACTTGATTTACGTGATGAATCAAATAATGGATTCAACTATAAGAATACTGAAGCTATCAGCAAGTTAGTTCATGTAATAGTAGATAGTAGAATTATGGGTGGTCATATTGATGAATTATTAACAGCAGTTCTTAAGAGTGGTCTACAAATTAACATTGATAAACAAGAATTAATCGATGCTAATATTGATTACAAACAAGAAGCTGATTACTTAGAAAGATTCTTACAAAAGATTGATGCACAATTACAAGTAGTAGATCTTAAAGACAGTAATTCTGTATTAAGCAACGACTTCTTAAGAGATGCTTCAATCGCTGGACGTGAATTAGTTGATTCTAAAGTATTAAAAGTTATCATTAAACCATTAATGAATAAAGTTATTAATAAGATAGGTACAACTAATGACACATTCAACTTTATGATTAATGCTCTAAATGATCCTAACTACACTAATGAAGACGCAATGTCTGACTATGTCAAAGTTCTTAACATAATTGATGAAGCAGTTGAAATCAACTTCTTCGATACAATTGATTACAAGAATTTAAGTGGTCATATTGGAACATTATTAAATAACTTATTCTCAATGAATGCTGTTAAGGGTTCAGAAGAAGAAGTTATGAGAACAATCCTTAATAAGTTAACATTTGTTGACACTACTGATATTGACTTAAGTAATGTTACTGATTGGGATGCTGAATTCGCATTATTCGTAGAAATGATTGAAGCTCTTGCTGAAGTATGTGCTGATGATGCATTTGATATTGACAATGTTACAACAGAAACATTAAAAGTTAAGAGTGTTCAAACTAAGTTTGTTGCTTATGTTGATAGCGCTTCTAAATCTCATGTTGGTCGCGAATTATTCAAGAAACTTTACAGAGAAAAAGTTTATGATAATTTAAGTGAAGATCAACAAAAGGTAGCTAACTTTGATGAAATTGAACCTGAAAAGTGGGCTAAAGAAGTAGAAGAAATCTTTGAATTATTTAATGTTATTGGTGCTGAAAACTTTGACGCAAGAAAGATTAAAGCATCAGAAGCACTAACAGTTTATGATATCTTATTTGGCTTAAACGGCAAAGATGGTATCGAAGGAATTAAGAACGACAAAATAACTTGGTTAGAAAAGTTTATTACTTATATTCCAACTGCTGGTGACGGTTCATTTGGTGTTGATATGTCATTAATTAATGATGGTAATGTTGATGCTGAAATCGAAAGTATTCGTGCAATAATTGTTGAACTTACTACTTATGTAGTTGACCCAGATCAAAATCCAGTTACAAGTGTTGAATATCGTGATATCATCACTTCTAAGGATTATGAACAATTAGGCACAACCCTAATTACCCTAGGTCACTCAATTATTATGAGAAATATCCTACTTGGTATGATAGGTGATAGTATAACTAATAACTCTGATGACAGTGCATTATTCAATCTAAAGAAACTTACAACTGATGAATTCTGGTATCAATATGATAACAAAGCATATGATGAAAGTTTCTGGGATGATGAAGAATTTATGACTCTTGCAATTTTAATTGCTAGTGCAAATGCATATGACATCAAAGTAAATTGTGATATTACAACGATGAATTTAGGTAATGATTATCCAAATGTAAAAGAATACAATAACGTTCGTGGCGGTAATGCTTCTTCAACTGAAGCATTCCCATCACAACTAAATGGTTCTAATAACGTTGGATTACGTCAATTCTTACAATTAATTAATGTAAGCAAAGTATTTGGTTTATCAAGCTTTGATGGTGAAGATGGCATTATTGCTGATGTATTCGCAGAAAAAGGTATCGAAACTCCAGAACGTTCATTCGGTACAGTAACTGACTGGGATGAAGAAATCATCGACTTAACTGATGCAATTAAAGTATTAAGAGATAAAGGTCTATTAGGTGAAGGCGCAAGTATCTCAGCAGCAATGCGTGAAATGAACGATGAAGCATTAGATACATTCTTAAGACAATTAATTAAGTCTGAAATCATGAGACCTACAGTTGCAGGTTATGTTCACAAAGCTCTTATAGTTATAATGCGTTCATTTAGCGGAGGCTATATCACTGAAGAACAAGCTGTTGATTTAATTGAGAAAAATTATATTTGGCTACACAAACAAGCGAAGAAAGAATTCCCACTTGCAAGTGAAGAAGAATATGATGCTCAAATATCAAAAATCGTATTACTAATGAAAGATCCTACATCATTACTAGAATAAGGATATAAAAAGGAGATCAAGGTTTCTTGGTCTTCTTTCTTATATAATAGGTAAATAGATAAATTAAAATCGTAATTTTTAGTGCTATGCATTTTAATTGCAAAATTAGATGCTTTATAGTATAATATATATGAAAATAATTACTTACTATGGACTAGATAGATCCATGGCGGAAGGAGAAAACAATGCGTAAAGGAATACATCCAGAATACCACAAAGTTAAAGTGGTTTGTGTATCATGTGGAAATGAATTCGAATCTGGCTCTACACTAAAAGAAGTTCGTGTTGATACATGTTCAAAATGTCATCCATTCTATACAGGCGAACAAAAGTTTGTTCAAGCTGCTGGTAGAATTGACCGTTTCAACAAGAGAGCTAGTCAAGCAGTTAAAAAAGACAAATAAATTGACTGTAAACCATGGACGGCACCAATTACTTGGTGTCGTCTATTTAATTTTATAAGACTATTTTTAGGAGTACATATGCTAATAACATTTAACAACGTTTCATTACAATATACAGATAAAAGAATCCTTGATAATGTTAGTTTCACAATTAATGATAATGCAAAACTTGGCATAATAGGTATAAATGGTGCCGGTAAAAGTAGTATCTTAAAATTAATTGTTGGTGAATTTGAACCATCAAGTGGTGTTATATACCGAAAGAATGATTTAAAAATGGGGTATTTATCTCAAGAAGTTACATTATATGATGATAAAACTATTTTTGAAGAAACTAAGAGATTAAGCAAAAATGAAAATGACTATGAAATATCTAGTATTTTAAATAAACTAGGACTAATGGATCATAATAAACAAGTAAGACAAATATCTGGTGGCGAACGTAAAAGATTGCAACTTGCGAGTGTCCTAATTAGTAAAACTGATATGCTCATATTAGATGAGCCTACCAATCATTTAGATATTGCGATGATTGCTTGGTTAGAAAAGTATTTAATAAAATATAATAAAGCAATTATTTTAGTAACTCATGATCGCTATTTTCTTGAAAGAATCACATCTCAGATTATGGAAATAGAAAACGGCAAAGTATATTTATATGATGCAAATTACTCTGGCTTTTTAACTTTAAAGACTGAAAGAATGGAATACCTAAAGGCAAATGAAAGAAAGCTATCTTCAATTCTAAAGAAAGAAGCAAAATGGATGGCAATGAATCCACAAGCTCGCTCAACAAAAAGTAGAGAAAGAATTGAACGCTTCTATAATAATGAAGATGCTTTGAAAAATATCAAAACCTCAATTAAAGCTTCAACTAAAGAAATGGAGTTTTCATCTAAAAAATCTAGAATGGGTAAGAAAACTATTATTCTTGATAATATTGACTTAACAATGGATGGTAAAACACTTGTTAAAAACTTCAGTTATATTGTTAATAAGTATGATAGGTTGGGAATTGTTGGAAATAATGGTTGTGGTAAAACAACTTTATTTAATTCGATTATAAGCCCAAAAGAGGCCCAAATTGACAAGATTATTATTGGAGAGACTATTAATATAGGGTACTTCAAACAAACTGATAAAATTATGGACTCAAATATAAAAGTTATAGATTATTTGAAAGAATATGGCGAATATATTGATACTAAAACAGGTAAAATAAGTGCATCACAACTTTTGGAAAATTACTTTTTTACCCCAACTATGCAACAAATGCCGGTATCTAGATTATCAGGTGGGGAAAAAAGAAGACTAAGTTTATTAAAGGTTTTAATAACAAACCCTAATGTTTTATTTCTTGATGAACCAACGAATGATTTAGATATTTATACAATAGAAATATTAGAAGATTATCTTGAAGACTTTAGTGGTGCTGTACTTGTGGTATCACACGATCGTTATTTTCTAGATAAAGTTTGTGACCACTTACTTATTTTTGATAATAAAGAAATTAAGGAATATATGTTTAGCATTACAGAATACCTAGAATCAAATAATTTTGAACTTACAAAACAAGAAGAAAAAGTCAAACAAGTAGTAAAAAAAGATATTCCTCGTTTTACATCACAAGAAAAAAAAGAATATGACCATATTGAAGAAACAATTTCTAATCTTGAAAATGATATATCGGAAATCGAACAACAACTTCAAACAATTGATACAGACTATGAATTAATAATAAAGTTAAATAATCAAAAACAAGACTTAGAAAAAAAACTAGAAGAAAAAATAAATAGATGGGAATATTTAGAAGAAATTAATCAAAAAATAATATTATATAAGGAGAATAAAAATTATGAATAATAAAGAATCCCTTTTAAAAGAATTTGCTCACCTCGCAGTTGAGGTAGGTGTTAATGTACAACCAGGACAACTTTTAGTTATAAATGCTCCAATTGTTGCGAAAGACTTAGTAGAGATGATTGCTAAACGTGCGTATGAAGTAGGAGCAGGTCGTGTTATGGTTAATTGGCAAGATGATTTTTCATCAAAATTATTTTATGAATATGCATCTGACGAACGTTTGACGGAAGTTCCAGAATTTACGATTGAAAGATTAAAGTATATAGTAGCTGAAAAAGGAGCAGTAATTTCTATTACCTCACCTAACCCAGAAATGCTTAAAGATGTTGACCCTAAAAAGATTGCCCTTGCTTCAAATGCTAGTGCACCTAAATATAAATTTTATAGTGAACATATGATGGCAAGTAAATCACAGTGGTCAATAATTGCATATCCTAATGAAGCATGGGCTCATAAAGTGTTTCCAGAATTAAATAAAGGCGAAGCAGTAGAAAAATTATTAGAGGCAATACTTTATACTTCAAGGGTAGATGCAAATAGTGATGCGGTGGAAAATTGGAAAAATCATATGCATAATTTAGATGTACATAATCAAATATTGAATGATTATAATTTTAAATCACTACACTTTAAAAATAGTTTAGGAACTGATCTTGATATAGAATTAGTTGAAAATCATATTTGGGCAGGTGGCGGTGAGTTATCTGGTGATGGAATCTTTTTTGTTCCAAATATCCCAACCGAAGAAAATTTTACAATGCCTCATAATCAAAAAATAAATGGTACGGTTGTAAGTACTAAACCACTTAATGTTCGTGGTAAAGTAATACCTGAGTTTAAATTAACATTTAAAGATGGTAGAGTTGTAGACTTTGAAGCGAAAGAAGAATATGAAACGTTAAAGACATTACTTGAAACTGATGAAGGAAGTAAAAGCTTGGGAGAAGTTGCTTTAGTTAGTTATGATTCACCAATATCTAATTTAAACATTTTATTCTATAATACTTTATTTGATGAAAATGCATCTTGTCATTTAGCTTTAGGGAATGCATATTCAATGAATATTAAAAATGGAACAAATATGACAGAAGAAGAATTAAAGAAATTTGGATATAATGTATCTAATATTCATGTTGACTTTATGTTTGGTAGTAGAGATATGGAAATTGTTGGTACTACTCATACAGGAGAAAAAGTAACAATATTTAGAAAGGGTAATTTTGTTATATAATTATGGAAAAAAGATTTATTGAATTTTTAAACAAATCACATACAACATATCAAGCAATAACTGAAGCTAAAAAAATCCTATTGGATAATAACTTTATTGAATTAGATTTGATTAATCCATGGAATTTAAAGAAAGGCCAAAATTACTTTATCATAAAAAATGATGCAAGTATTATCGCTTTTAAACTTGGTAAAACTTTAAATAACCCAAGTATTCAAGTTGTTGCTTCTCATAACGATAGTCCAATGTTAAAAATTAAACCAAATGGTGTAATTTATCAAAATGGATATACTAAGCTTAACACGGAAATTTATGGTGGTGCCATCTATTCTACTTTCATGGATCGTCCTCTTGGAATAGCTGGAAGAGTAATAATAAAAGAAAATGAAAAAATAATAAGTAAAAATATTACATTAGATACAACCGTTATTATTCCTAATCTTGCTATTCACCTAAATAGAGAGATTAATACTAATCACACAATTAATGCCCAGACTGATATGTCAGCAATATTATCATTAGGTGAGACTACGATTAATGATTTAATTGAAAAAGAATTAGGTAATGTGGAAGTACTTGATTATGACTTATTCTTATATAATAAAGAAGAAGCAAGAATCGTTGGCTATAATAATGAGTTCATATCAGGACCACGTCTAGATAATTTAGAGTGCTACTATACATCTTTAGAAGCTTTAATAGAAGGAGATAATTCAGAAAACATTAATGTTTGGGCTGGTTTCAACAATGAAGAAGTTGGTAGTGGTTCTAATAATGGTGCTGGATCAACTTTCTTAATAGATGTAATTAACAAGGTTTTAACTGACTTAAAATTAGATGATAACCGCTTGGAAATATTTAATAGATCAATGACAATATCTGCAGATAATGCTCATGCTATTCATCCAAATCACCCTGAAAAAAGTGATCCGACTAACAATGTAAAACTTAATAATGGAATCGTAATAAAATATAATTCTGGTTTAAGTTACACTAGTGATGCAGTTAGTGCAGGTATTTTTAAGAGTATTTGTAATGAAGAAAATGTACCTTATCAAGTCTATACTAATCGTTCAGATTTGCGTGGTGGTGGTACTCTTGGAAGCATTCTTTTACACACTTTTAGTGCAACGTCGGTTGACATTGGTTTAGCTCAACTCGCTATGCATTCTGCCTATGAAACTGCAGGAACAAAAGATTTAGAGATGATGAAAAAAGTATTAAAATCCTTTTATTCTCGTCACTTAAATTACCAAAACACACAGACACTAACCATAAAGTAGTTAAATAAAAATTTCCTATATAAAGTAAAAAAAATAACGGTTCTTCAAAGTTTTTTGTGTTTTTGTGTGATTTAATAAAAATATTAATAAAT
>UQAI01000007.1 GCA_900538885.1 uncultured Mollicutes bacterium | reverse complement strand
GTTTTAATGTAAAGGTATGTATTTTTATCGAAAATAAGGAACACCTCATGAATAATTTAAATAAAAAAAACTAATTGGTAAAAACTACTAATTATATAACTTGCAAAAAATGCATTTTTTTGATATAATACGTAAGAGCGAATTTATAAAATTTGTATTAAAATATGGAGGTTAATATGGCTCATTTAAGCGCAAATGCTGTAAAGCAAATCGAAAGTATTATCGCAAGATACGAAAATGAAAATACTCCACTTATGATGATCTTAAGTGATATACAACGTGAGTATGGTTACATTCCACTTGAAGTTCAAGAATTAATTTCAGAAAAAACTGGAATTCCTGTTGCTGAAATTTATGGTGTTGTAACATTCTATTCATTCTTTTCTTTAAATCCAAAAGGAAAATATGTTATTGGTGTATGTTTAGGAACTGCATGTTATGTTAAAGGTTCTCAACAAGTTATTGACAAGTTCTCTGAGCTTTTAAACATTAAACCAGGTGAAACATCAGCTGATGGCTTATTCACCCTTGATGCTCTTCGTTGTATTGGTGCATGTGGTATCGCTCCTGCCCTTTCAATCAATGGCAAAGTATATCCAAAAGTAGCTGTTAACCAAGTTGCTGGCATTATTGAAGAATACCGTAAATTAGGAGGTGCAAACTAATGATTAAAAATGAAAAAGAATTAAATGCAACAATTAAAAAGTGCACAACTAGTTTAGATGAAAAATTTGCTGGTACTAACGGCAAACGTGCAATCGTTATTTGTGGTGGTACAGGATGTTTATCAAGTAACTCTGCTGAAATTCTTGCAAAATTCCAGAAAGAAATTGAAGCACGTGGTTTAAGCGATAAAGTAACTGCAAACAAAGTTGGATGTTTTGGATTCTGTTCTCAAGGCCCATTCGTTAAAATCTTCCCAGAAGATACACTATATCGTGGTGTAAAGGTAGAAGATGTTGAAGAAATTATGACTTCAGATATTATCAATCATCAAGTAGTTGAAAGATTACTTTATATTGATCCAGTAACTCAAGCAAGAATTCAAAAACAAGATGAAATCAACTTCTACAAAAAGCAAGTTCGTTTAGCCCTACATGGATGTGGCGTTATTAACCCTGAATGTATAGAAGAAGCATTAGGTTATGGAGCATATCAAGGCTTACAAAGAGCTCTTCATATGTCGAGACAAGAAGTTATCGATGAAATCTTAAAATCAGGTCTACGTGGCCGTGGCGGCGGTGGTTTCCCTACAGGTAGAAAATGGCAATTTGCATATAATCAACAAAATGATGAAAAATATGTTGTATGTAATGGTGACGAAGGCGACCCAGGTGCATTTATGGACCGTTCAATCTTAGAAGGTAACCCACTTGCAGTAATCGAAGGTATGGTAATTGCAGGTTATGCTATTGGTGCATCAAATGGTTATTTCTATGTACGTGCCGAATATCCAATTGCTGTTGAAAGACTTCGTAAAGCAATTGAAGAAGCTGAAGAAATTGGCTTATTAGGTGATAATATTTTAGGAAGTGGATTTAACTTCCGTGTTCATATTCGTTTAGGTGCAGGTGCATTCGTTTGTGGTGAAGAGACTGCATTACTAAACTCAATTGAAGGTAAACGTGGTATGCCACGTCCAAGACCTCCATTCCCAGCTGTAAAAGGTTTATGGGATAAACCAACAATTATCAATAACGTTGAAACATTAGCATGTGTACCATTTATCTTAAGAGAAGGTGCAGATAAATTTGCACAATATGGTACTGAAAAATCTAAAGGTACTAAAGTATTTGCATTAGGCGGTAAAGTTAATAATGTTGGTCTAGTTGAAATTCCTATGGGTACTACACTTCGTGAGTTAATTTACGATATCGGTGGTGGTATTCCTCACAATAAAGCATTTAAAGCTATTCAAACAGGTGGACCTTCTGGTGGATGTTTAACTGCCAAAGATCTTGATACTCCTATTGACTATGATAATTTAGTTGCATTAGGCTCTATGATGGGTTCTGGTGGTGCAATCGTTATGGATGAAGATAACTGTATGGTTGACGTTGCTAAATTCTATATGGAATTTATTTGTGATGAATCATGTGGTAAATGTTCTCCATGTCGTATTGGTACAAAACGTATGCTTGAAATTTTAACAAAGATTACTGAAGGTAAAGGTACAATGAATGACTTACACGAATTAGAAGAACTTGCTACTACTGTTGCTTCTAACTCACTATGTGGTTTGGGTCAAACAGCTGCTAACCCAATCGTATCTACAATGAGACAATTTAAAGATGAATATCTAGCTCACATTGTTGATAAGAAGTGTCCTGCTCACATTTGTAAGAAATTAACTCAATATCATATCATTCCAGAATCATGTAAGAAATGTTCTAAATGTGCTAGAAATTGTCCAGTTAATGCAATCTCTGGTGTTCCTGGTAAAGAACCATATGTTATTGATCAAGCTAAATGTATTAAATGTGGATTATGCTTAGCATCATGTCCATTTAAAGCAATAATTAAGAAATAGGAGTGTAGATGTATGGCAAAAATTAATATTAAAATTGAAGGTCAAGCTTATCAAGTAGAAGAAGGCTTAACAATATTAGAAGCAGCTAAAGAATGTGGATACGAAATCCCATCACTTTGTGCTTATAATCATGGTGAATGTAGTTTAGCTTCTTGTCGTGTTTGTTTAGTAGAAGCAACTGGTGCAAGAGGATTAGTTGCATCTTGCGTTTATCCTATTTCTGAAGGTATGGAGATTAAAATTTCAACGCCTAAAGCTGTTGCTGCAAGACGTGCAAGTGTTGAATTAATTCTTTCTAACCATTCATTTAATTGTCAACAATGTGATAAAAATGGCAAATGTGAATTATTACATGTAGCATCACTTGTAGGTGCAAGAGAAAATAAATTTATTGGCAGTAAAACTCCTGTTACAATTGATGAATTATCTCCATCAATCATTCGCGACACTTCTAAATGTATTCTATGTGGTCGTTGTGTAAGCCGTTGTGTCGCAGCACATGGTACTGGTATTCTAGGATTCGAAAAACGTGGTTTTGCTACTATTGTTTCTCCAGCTGCAAATAGAAGTTTTGCTGAAAGTCCATGTATCTTATGTGGACAATGCGTTAACGTTTGTCCTACAGGCGCATTAATGGAAAAATCAGAAATTGATAAAGTTGATGATGCAAGAAGAGCAGGTAAATATTTAGTTGTTCAAACTGCTCCTGCTATTCGTGCTACATTAGGTGAAGAATTTGGTTATCCAATTGGTACACCAGTTACAGGTAAAATGGTAGCCGCATTACGTAGATTAGGATTTAATAAAGTATATGATACAGATTTTGGTGCTGACTTAACAATTATGGAAGAAGCAACAGAATTATTATCAAGAATTAACTCTAAAGGTGTATTACCAATGATTACTTCATGTTCACCTGGTTGGGTTAACTATGCAGAATATTATTATGGAGATCAACTTGATCATTTATCAAGTTGTAAATCACCTCATGAAATGCAAGGTGCTATTATTAAGAGTTACTTTGCAGAAAAAATGGGACTTGATCCACGTGATATTTATGTTGTTTCAATTATGCCTTGTACAGCTAAAAAATATGAAAAAGAACGTCCACAACTTCAAAAAGATGGAATTAAAGACGTTGATGCTGTTTTAACAACTAGAGAATTAGCTAAATTAATTAAACGTAGTGGTATTAATTTCAGTAAACTTCCAGATGAAGAATATGATCAAGACATTATGGGTGAATACACAGGTGCTGGTGTTATCTTCGGTACTACTGGTGGTGTTATGGAAGCCGCATTACGTACAGCATATTATGTTTTAACAAATAAAGAACATAAGCCAATTGAATTTACAGCTGTTCGTGGTATGAAAGGTTTAAAAGAAGCTACAATTGAAATTAATGGTACAGAACTTAAAGTTGCTGTAGCATCAGGCATGAGAAATGCTAAAGTATTAATGGATGATATTCGTGCTGGCAAGAGCCCTTATACATTTATTGAAATCATGGGTTGTCCTGGTGGATGTATCAATGGTGGTGGTCAACCATATGTTAAACCATGCTTCTTACCAAATGAAGAAAATAATATTTTAGATACATATTGTGAAAAACGTGCTTCTGCATTATATAGTGAAGATGAAAGACAAAATGTTCGTCAATCACATAATAACAAACAAATACAACAACTTTATAAAGAATATTTAGGTGAACCTAATTCTCATAAAGCACATGAATTATTACATACTACATATGCTTCAAGAGAAAGATTCCCAGAAAAATAATTAAATAATGATTACGCCTACTATATAGAGTGAACAATAAATGGGCACTTTAATAAGTAGGCGTTTTCTTAAAAGGAGTTTTATGAAAAAAATACTGAAAAAAGGATATTTATTAATATTAGTAATTTTGATGTTATTTACCACTTCATGTAAAGCCCTTGATTTTATTAATGATTTATTTGGAATCAATAAATGTGAACATGAATATATTGAAACAATTATTCCAGCGACTTGTACAACAAATGGTAAAAGAATAGAAATTTGCTCAAAATGCAATGATCAAAGAGAAATTGTGATTCCTAAATTAGATCATGATTATAAGATTACAAAGACAATAGATGCAACATGTACAACATGTGGTTATGTTATTAGTAATTGTACAGAGTGTGATGCCGAGAAAAAAGAGGAAACTCCACCACTTGGTCATAGTTTTGATAAGTGGAAAATAGTTAAAGAAGCTACAATCATTGAAGATGGCTATGAAGAACGAGAATGCAATCGCTGTCACTATACAGAAAAACAAATAATTAAAGGTTTAAATTATATTGACTTAGATCTAATTACATTTGACTATGACAAAACCAAACAATATGAAGTACAAAATATTAACGAACTAGCGCTAGTTTATCATTCAGTAATTTTAAATAGGTTACAAGAGTTTACATGTATATTAAAATTTGAAGTAACAGATTTAAATGAATTATTAAATGAAGTGAAAACTAAATATGACATAGGAACTAGTTATAAAGTATCAGTTAAATTAGCTGGAAATGGTGAATTTAATGCTCAATTCACTTACGAAGATTTACCAAGCAAAAGTGCTGTAGACCAAAATACTGTTCAATTGACTAGTCTAAATTTTATTAGCAACTCAAAAACAAGAAGTGACACTTTTGATGATTTTAAAATAAATAGTAGTTTATACAGTTATGAAGTAACAACCTCTGATCAATTATTTTATTGCTTAGAAAGAAGAGTTAAACCGCTACCAGTTGAAGGATCTATGGCTGAGGTCATATATGAAAGAGCAAAAGATGTATTAAGGAATATTGTATCTGACAATATGAGTGAAATTCAAAAGATTAAAGCCATACATGACTGGGTAATTCTAAATGTTACATACGATAATGATTTGTATGAAAGAGTATTTACAGCATCATCATCTGAACTAAAAAGTTATAATGGCTTTTACTTAGAAGGCGTGTTTCTTGATAAAATAGCTGTGTGTGAAGGAATTAGCAAAGCTGTTACTATTTTATTAAATATAGAGGGAATTCCATGTGTACAAGTCACAGGTTATCAAACTGCTAACCCGAATGGTGCAGGTCATGCCTGGAATAAAGTTTTTGTGAATAACAAATGGTATATACTTGATGCTACATCAGATAACCCAATTATTAATAATCAATATGAAATATTGTCATATGAATTCTTTTTAATAAATGAAGAAACAATGCAAAAAAAATATACAGGAACTAATTATCAAAGTCTAATATGTGATGCTAATTTTGATTATTATGGAAATAACTATTATAAAAGCAATGATTTAACAACAAAACTTACCATTAATAATCGAGACGAGTTACTAGCAATTGTTAAGTATTTTAAAGAAAATAGTCAACCAAATTCATCAATTCAGTTTAAAATAGTATATAATTTTAATAGTCGAGATTTAGGTGGTTTCAGTTATATAGATAGTAAAAACCAAATCTTAACACTAATAAATGTCAAATAATTATTTCCTATATACAAATAATTCAAATATTCTAAGAATGTTACGATATTTTACTAAAAGAATTGCGAAAATGACACAAATATGGTAAAATAATAGTAAGATAAAGAGGTACAAATATGAACGAAAATATTAAAACAAAATTTTATAAAATGAATTTAATCATTTCTATTGCCATTACTGTTGTTGGCTTAGCAGTATTTATTGGATCATTCTTTTTGAAAGAAACTGTCATTATGGTTATCTTTTTACTAGTAGGCGGTGTGTGGTTTATCCTAGGACTTTTAGGAACACTTTTACAATGTTTTACTTATTATGAAATAACAAATAGTGAACTTCATTTTGTAAGATTCAAAAAGCAAAAAACAGTAAAACTTGATAATATTTCTAAAGTTTTATTGTATAGTACAGAGTACATTATTATTGATAACAATAATAAAAAGTTCTGTAAAATTGATAGAGGACTAGTTAATGCTGATAAAATATTAGAGTATTTAACTACTGCTCAAAAAGAAATAATTGTTAAGCAATTTTAGGTGATAAACAATGAAAATTATATTTGAAAACATTGAAACATCAACTCTTCACAACTTTAAAGGTGGTGAAAAACATTTAACTGCTAAAATGTATGTTGATGAAAATAACAAAATAATGAAAGCATATCTTGTCCCTGGTGCATCCATTGGCGTTCATGCTCATCTAGATACATCAGAAATAATTTTTATTACCAGTGGTACTGGTAAAGCAATTTGTGATGAAAAAGAAGAAATGCTTGAAGCTGGTGCTTGCCATTATTGCCCTAAAGGAAGTACACATACACTTATTAATACTGGCAGTGAAAACCTATGCTTTTATGCGGTGGTACCAAACCATGGAACTAACACTAAGAATTAGAATTCTTAGTGTTTTTTACTTAAAAATTTTCCACATTGGTGGTATAATAATAGAAAATAAAGGAGAATATTATGCTTAAAAAACGAAATATAGTAATTGTACTAGCATTATTTGTGGCACTATTTACAAGTTGTACATTATTTAGTAAAGATTCAACCAAACTTGACGCTCCAGAAATTACATTAAATGGTAATATAATTTCTTGGAATAGGGTAGATGAAGCTACAAGTTATACACTTTATATTAATGGTACAACCGAAATTAACTTTAAAAATAATGAAAATCAATATGAGTTAGAAATAACTCAAGATGGCATCTACAAAATAAAGATGAAAGCCATTGGTGATCATAAAACTTATAGTGATAGTGATTATAGTAATATTATTACTTATACCTATAAAAGTAGTGATAAGACTAAACTTGACACACCATTCATCACGATATCTAAAAATACTATTATTTGGGAAACCGTTAATAACGCTACTGAGTATAAAGTATATGTTGATGGAGTTTTAGTTTCAACAATTTCTACACCATATTATACACTTGTAGGTTATGTAGATGATAAAGATCACGCTATTAAAGTAATTGCTTCTTGTTGGCCAGCTTATATAGATAGTGATTATAGTAATGAAGTAATTTATAATTCAACCCAAAAATTAATGAAAATTAGTGAAGTCAAAGAATTAGTTGATACACTCCAAAGCGAAGTAGATGTTTCCTTTATTGGTAAAGTTATGGGATTTGACTCAAATGGTTATGCTCATGTTGCTGATGAAACGGGCTATATTTACGTTCGTCATATTTGTAAAGAATTAACTCTTGGTCAAAATGTTAAAATAGAAGGTAAAGTTTACATTTACCGTGGTAGTTATAATTATCCCGAATATACAAGACAAATATCATCAACCAATATTAGGGTATCAATTTACGATGGTATGATTAATGATGTAATCGAACCAGTAGAAATTACTGCAAGTGACTTAGAAAATACAGATGTTACCGCAAGCTTTCATGGTAATCCAGTTTCAATAACAGGTACTGTTGAATGTGGTAGCACTCGTTATAGTTTCTATTTAAATGATGATACAGGAAAACATTTAGTAAGTATTCATCATTACTCGAGCAATTTCAATAATGATATTATCGACCCTTCAGAAAATATCTTTTTAACTCTAATGAATAAAAAAGTAACGCTAACAGGTGTTATTTATCGCTATTATGAGGCTGAAAACATTTGGACTTTACAATGTATTGGTTTAGCTAACGAAGTACAAATACTTTCACAAAGAGTTGAAACACCGGTTATTTCTATAGTAGACAACCAACTAGTATGGACAAGACTTCTAAATCACGATTCATATGAGGTATTTGTCAATGGAAATTATTACACAACAACTCAAAATACATATTTTGATTTAAATGAATTAGAAGATGGTAGTTATAAACTTCAAGTTAAAGCAATCTCAAATAGCGAAAATTATGAAGACAGTGTTTACAGTAATACTGTTGTATATACAAAAAATGCAATACTTAATGAAATAAACATTTTTATGATTAATGATACCCATGGTTCATTCCTCGATGGAGATACTCCAGGAGTTGAAAGATTAAGTTTATTAATTAAATATTTGACGGAAAAAAATGGTGATTATGTTAAAATAGCTAATGGTGATATCTTCCAAGGTTCATATGCTTCAAGCATTCTATATGGTTTACCACTTGTCGATGCCTTAAATCAAATGAATTTTGATGCTTTTGTAATAGGAAATCATGAATTTGATTGGGGCCTAGATAAAATGCATACCTATAAAGATGGTGATTATAGTAATGGTGAGGCTGACTTCCCATTCTTAGGTGCTAATATATACGATAAGAAAACTAATGAAAGAGTTTCATGGTTAGATCCTTACACCGTAGTTGAAATTAACGGCTTAAAACTTGGTATTATTGGTATTATTGGTCATGACTTAGAATCAAGTATTTTATATGATAATATTAAAGATTATGATTTTGTTTATCCACTTGAGATTATCAAGCAATATGCAAAAGAATTAAGAACTGAACTTGATTGTGACGCCGTAATTGTATCTAATCATGATTACGATACTGAATTAAATCAAGAGATAGCCAGACTAACCGGTGACATGCGTATTGATGGTATTTTATGTGGTCATACTCATCAAAATGAATATGATATCCTTAGTAGAAGTGATGGTACAAATATTGTTGCGGTTGAAAATAGAGACAAAAACCAATCAGCAACTTCATTAACCCTACAACTTAACAAATCACTAAATTATGAAGACTATAAATTTGAGAGATTCTATCCTTCAAATTATGACTTAGATGCAGAAATGCACGCAATCATTGTCAAATATCAATCAGTAATAGATGAAGGTGCACGAATAATTGGTACAAGTGAAGGCTACCTGTCTCGTCAAAATCTTGGAATTTATGCGGTTACGTCAATGAAAGAAAAATTTAGCGTTGATGTTGCGATAATGAATACTGGTGGTGTTAGAGCAACAATTCCAGGTGGGGAAATTACTGTAGCAGATGTATTTGAAGTATTCCCTTTCAATAATATGATTATAACAACAACAATGAAAGGTAGTGACTTAAAATCATTATACAATCAAAATGGTGATTACCTATATTTTAATAAAGAATTTAATGTTTCAAATTTACAAAATAACAAAGATTATAGCGTTGCGGTAATAGATTATGTTTATGTAAGTACAAGATATACAGAATTCAAAAATACTGTAAGAAAAGATACAAACATATTATTGCGTGACTTAGTAATTGAATATATCGATAAATTATATTAGTAGGGGTAACAATGGTAAAGGAAGAACTATTTAACAAGAAAAAAGAAGAATATATCAAAAGTAATAGAAAAATAGCAATTGCATTTTTTCTAACAAACATTTTCTTCACTCTTCTTTGGGTAATCTCAGGATTTACAATTACATCAAACAACCTATCAAAAGATACAGGTCCAATAATAGTATTTATATTTGTAATGCTAACTGTAATCTCTCTTGTAACAGGAATTGTGATGTTAGTTATGCATAAGAAAACTCATACAGGTAAAGTTGAATACTTTACAGAAGAAGAAAAAATAAACTACATACCATCATTTTTAACAAATCAAATTATCTACAGTAATGTATTATTAGTAGGGATTTTAATCGTTTTAATAGGTATTACTTTACGAGGTGATCTTGGTATTCAAATCGCCTCAATAGGTCTTGCGGTAGCAGGCCTTGCCATATCTTTTTGTATCTATTACAGAATTATAAGAAAATCTTATTTAGTAAAAAAAAGTAACGTTGTAAATGATGTAATAAAAGAAAAAAGTTTGTACTACTCAACTTCAATTATTGAAAGAGTAGTTTACGTAATCTTTATTATAGCTATTATAATAATGGCATTTAATTTAATAATCAATTATCAAAGCACATTTAATAAAATATTATTATTTGTAAGTTATGTATTATTCATAGGATATAATTTATACATTGAATTAAAATGTCTAAAAAAACACAATAGTAAGAAAAACTAAATCAAACATAAACGGGGACACACTAAAAGTGTTCCTTTTTTGAAAAAAATAAAAAAAGTTTCAAAAAAAGCGGACAAAAATGTCGTTTCATTCGTATATGATTATAGAGGGAGAAAAATTGCTTTCTTTAAAATCATACAAAAATTTGAAAAAAATAAAAAAAGTTTCAAAAAAAGCGGACAAAAATGTCGTTTCATTCGTATATGATTATAGAGGGAGAAAAATTGCTTTCTTTATAATCATACAAAAATTTGAAAAAACAAGAAATTTCAGGAAAACCGGACAAAAATGAAGTTTCATTCGCATATGATTATTGAGAAAAAGCGCTTGTTTTTCTGGAGAGAAAAAAAGGGGAATTTTTCTACTACCTATAAGAACATAGCCTCCTTCTACAGTAATTACAAATGCACAATCTTTGATAATTACAATTTTTTGAAAGGAGCAGAAAGAAAGATGATAGGATCTGATTAAACTATTGTAATTCTAAATTAGTGATTGTGTAAATTTGATAATGTTCAATTATTTATTACAAATGTTTTTAGTTAGCTTTAAAAAATTTTTTCATTAAGTTGAATTTCAAATTCCTTCAAAAATAGCAATTCAATTTAAAAATCTTCTTTATAAATGTAATAAATCAAAATGAGTAATTGAACATTATCCTTTTACACCAAACTAAAATCGCTTTATCAAATTTTATAGTTTTATTTTGATAAAGTAGTATAATAAAAGCTAAACATATCTATTTACAAAAATAAAAAAGGAGAAAAAAATTAAATGTCCGTAGTTTCAGGAAACTATACTTTAGTTAAGAGAATTCTTGAACGTGATGAAGAAGCATTTAAAACCTTGTTTTATATTTACCGTAGCAGGATATTTTATATAGCATATAAAATGACTGGCAGTAAATTTGATGCTGATGATTGCGTTCAAGAAATATTTCTGAAGGTTTTAGAAACGCTAACAAGTTATGATCCAAATATTAGCAGTTTCACAACGTGGATTGTGACACTGGCCAAAAATTACATTTTAGATTACATGAAATTAAAGAAAATTCGCGATAAAAAGTGTGTACTTGATCCGAATGTTGTCTACTGTAAATGTGTAGATAATAATTTTGAACATGCAGTATTATTATCTGAAGTAGAAAGCATAGTTGGAGAGTATGATTATCAAATACTATTATTTAAAGTAGCATTTAATATGACATTTATGGAAATTGCAAGATTATTAGAAATATCACCAAGTAAAGCAAAAAGATTTTATTATAATGCATACGATGCAGCAAAAAATTATGTAAGAGAAAGAGGATACGAAGTCGAAGATGAAAAAGACGCTACAACAAATTATACGAGAAGATTTTAATAAAAGTTATAAATGCGATCTAAAAGCCGAAGATGTCATTGCGAAAACTGATTACTTCAAAAAATCTACAGTTGTAGAATCAAAAGCAATGATTTGTAGTGATGATTCTGCTAATTTAGAAGATTCTCTCAGTGTAGGAACATCCCTTCAGGAAGAAAGACCAATCAATTCGACAAAACTGATTACTTGTAAAGAAGAACTAGATGATGAAGTTTCAAATGAAGAAGAAACTGAACAATGTGAGATAAAGAAACCAAGCAATAAGTTCTTATTTTATCAAAGAGCATTTCGCTCAACAGCCATTTTTGCGGCTACACTAATAATCGTTATTTCTATACTCACAATAAATGTTACAATGCTAAATGATGAGAAAAAGTTTTGGAACGATAAAATTGATTCTCAATTTAAAGATAATTCACTGTCTGATAGTGAGCTAAAATATATGCAAAAAAATACTGATAAAATATATGAAAATGCCATTTTTGAAGTAATGATTAATGACCATACTAAATTAAAAATTTATAAAGGAACAAGTTACATTAATCATGAAAAATCAAATAAAATATATTTTTATAAAATTGTTGATTCACATGAAGATATCTGTGGATTAACTCTAGAATGTAATAATAAGATAATAAACGTTACAAGTGATAACGTATTTGGAATTTTGACAGTTATAATTTCTAACAATAGTACTATGTATGATAGTTTTGTGGTTGTAGCTAGTTATGGTAGTACTAGTATTAAATATCAAGTTAGCGTGCCGACTAGTTTGTAGTATTGTCTTGTGTTAGGACACTTAAATACTAACAACATGAGAAAAACATACAATATAATTTTAATTACTATCATAACTTTAGGCATAATTGCCTTAAATAATTACAAAATAAAAGCCGAAAAGATTACATATGAATTAAACAGTGAATACCAACCAAAATCTCTAAAAGAGGGGTTAGAGATGAGTTCTACGCTAGAAAAAGTATCAGTGGTAGCGCAGTTTAATTATAATCAATTTATTTACGATAATCCTCTTTCTGATGATGCCACAATGGAAGAGGTGAACGCGTATCGTGACGCTAAAAGAGCAGCAGGTAGGGCCTATCACAGTGTATTAAACAAAAGAATAGCATCAACATTATCAATTAAGGGGTATGATTCTGTTTTTGTTAGTTCTTTACTTCCATTTATAGAATATACTTTTAGCCAAGATGAATACGTAAAAAATCAAGAAGAAGTATTAGCCAAATTAACATCACACCGTGAGGTGTCAAATGTTATTGTTAAAAGCGCCGTAACAAATCAACAAGAAAAATTCCAGGGTGCGATTGGGGAAGCAAATGCTGGACAAATTTATGATAGTCGTTCATACACAGGGGATGGTGTAACTGTCGGCGTGCTTGAAGTTGGCATTATTGATGCTTCACATACTAATATGCAAGGGCATTCAATCACATATTATGATCAACCAGGTTTCACTGAAGAAGTAACTGAACACGCAACGGTATGTGCCAGTTTAATAGGGGGTAAAATTGGCATGGCACCGGATGTTACATTCTTAAGTTCCGGTCTTAAGACAAATAATCTTTATGGTGAAGTTGAATGGATGGTTAATCATGGTGCTGATATAATTAATATGTCATTTGGCGAAATAACTCCAACCGGTAGGTACGACTCAAATTCCGCTTATGTTGATAATATGGTTAAAACATATGATGTTATTTGTGTCGCAGCTGTTGGAAATGATGGGGCAGAAACTGGTAAAGTTTGTAATCCAGCACTTGGATATAATGTAATTGGTGTTGGGGCGACAACTACAACCGGTGATGTGCTTGGTTCTTCATCTACCCAAGTACTTGAAGGCCCAAGTAAACCAACTATTGGGGCACCTGGGTATTCCCTAACTATTGAAAATTGTGGTATTGGATATTATGGAACAAGTTTTGCTTGTGCCTTCACATCAGGTATGATTGCTACACTTTTGGAAGCTCATCCTGCACTTAAAACTAAGCCAGAGATGGTATTAGCTATGCTAACTGCTAATGCCAATCATATAAGCGGTTATGACAAAACTAAAGCTAATGGATTTAACAAGTATTTAGGAGCTGGCCGTATTGACCTTCAAAAAACAGTTGACAATTATAACCGTATATGGAGTTTCCAAAATTCTAGCGGTTATGATGGGAAACTCGTATATCACTTTTCCGCATATTTGATGGAAGGTGTAACTTTACAAGCCGCATTCGCATGGCTTGCTACCGCAAACGTCTCAAATCATCAAGCATCATTTAATAATTATGAAGCTCGAATTGTTCGTCGTAGTGATGGTGTAGTATGTGCTGTTGCGGACTCAATGGGGGACAATATTCAGTTCTTACGTTATGTCACCGATAAAGAAGATTTCTATGATATGCGTATTTATCAAAGATGTGGCAGTATTAGCACTTCTAGTCCAGATGATTTAGCCTTTGCTTACCGCATGAACTAAAAGTTAATTTGGTTTTTATATTATATAAAAACATGAGTTAAATTTAAAGTTTAACTTGTGTTTTTCTTTTGACAAAAATTGTTAAATCATTATAATATAGACGCATAGGAGTGATATAAAAATGAAAAAAGTTATTATCATTGGTGGAGGTATCTCAGGACTCACAGCAGGAATTCTTCTTCAAAAGAAGGGATTTAAAACAGTAATTTATGAAAAAAATAATGTTATAGGTGGTTTATGTAGTGGATGGAAAAAAGATGGATACTTTATTGATAATTGTATTCACTGGTTAACGGGCACTAATAAGAATAGTTCGTTATATAAATTATGGGAAGAAGTAGGTGCTTTAGGTAATGATGTAAATTTATACGAAAAAGAAATGATGTTTCGTTCTAAACTAAATGGTGAGGTTTTAACTTTTTGGCGTGATAAAGAAAGAACAAGAAAAGAAATGTTAGAACTATCAATTACTGATAGTGATGAAATAAATAAATTTATTGATGCGATTTACAAAACTGAATCGATGAGTTCGCCAGTTGATAAACCATTTGATAAAATGAAAATAAATGAATTATTAAAACTTGTTAAATCAGTGCGTCAAATGGGTGAGGTAATGAAAGAATATAAAAATATGGATTTAAATGACCTTGCCAAACGCTTTAAGCATCCTTTAATTCGCCAATCATTTATTGATTATATTCCTAGCAATTATCAAGCAATTGCTTTCATATCATCATATGGTACTATAACTAGTGGAAATGGTGATGTTCCAAAAGGTGGATCATTACAAATGGCAATGCGAATGAAACAAAAATACCAAGAAAATGGTGGTAGTATTATTTTTGGTAATGAAGTAAAAAAAATAAATTTAGGAAAAAAGAAAGTAACAAGTATTACACTAGATAACGGTGAAATAATTGATGCTGATTATGTGATTTGTGCATGTGATCCAAGTATTATCTTTTCTAGTTTACTTGACGCTTCATTTATGCCAAAAGGTCTTAAAAAAATGTATAAGGAAAGAGAAAAATATCCTGTAAATAGTGCATTTCAGATTGCATTTGGGGTAGATGGTAAGTACGATGAATTAACTGGAACAACCATGTTTACTTGTGATCCAATTACTATTGGTAAATCTTGTAAAGAAAGAATGAGTGTGCAAGCTCATGATTTTGAACCAACATTTTCGCCTGATAATAAAATGATAATTCAAAGTAGTTTTGTTCAAAATGAAACTGATTATGCATATTGGGAAAGTTTATTTAATAATCCTACGCTTTATAATCAAGAAAAAGAAAGACTAGGAAATGAAGTTTTAAAAAGACTGCTTAAAGAATATCCATATTTAAAAAATAAAGTTCACATTCTTGATGTTTGGACGCCTGTAAGTTATGTTAAAAGATGCAAATGTTATCATGGTGCATACATGAGTTTTGTTATGTCTAAATATGGAAAAAGAATTATTGTTCCCGGTAAAATAAAGAAAGTTAAAAATATATTTCTTGCAAGTCAGTGGTTAATGGCACCTGGTGGCCTTCCCACAGCCGTTACAATGGGTAAATTTGCTGCATGGCGTGTAATTAACGATAAAAGTAATTAAATGTAGATTTTGTGCTTCCTAGCTACCAAAAAATGCCATTTGCTTGATTTAGAGTTGTTAATCATTTTATAATTTGTTATAATGGTTGTGTAATCAAAGGAGGTTATCTTATGTATACCGCAATTAGTTTATCAGCCATTATCGTTGCGATAATAATCGTAAGTTTATTATTAATTAATAACAAATATAAAAATAATGTTACAAATAAAATTATTAAAGTTTTAGCCGTTACTTATGTGGTTCTTACATTTTTTACTATTTTACTTCCAGATGGCTTAATTAAAAGTGTTTCCGATCCTACTGAATTAGCAGGTGCGAATAAATGGCACTGCATTCTTAGAATAATGCTTTCAATCAATCCAATTGTAATTGTAGCAATAAGCTTTTTTAAAAGTAGAACTTTTAAAAACATTGCTGTTTACTGGACATTACCTTGGACGTTTATTTCCATTTTCTTTTACAATGATTACATGGAATGTTTCTTAAGTTCAAGTGGAAGAGGTTTATATCAAACAAGGGGAATATCAGAATCATTTAAAGCTTTAATGATGAATGAAACATTTAGAGGGATAATTTTTTGTATACAATGGATACTAGTTGTAAGTGTTTGTTTAAAAGTTCTTTTGATTGATAAACATGTATTTAGAATTAAGGATTATCGTGAAACCTTAAGATTTGGAGTAATACTTATTTCACTATTATTACAAATGATGCCAATTTATATACCACAACTCCTAGCTGAAGGTTTTGGATTATTCTTATTTGATAAATTCAGTCCATTACATATTGTTTGGATATGCTATTTAGTTGGAAAAATTGTTGTATTATGGTTAATATTTAGAAATAAAAGTGCTGAAGACAAATACCTTTTATGTGTAGTATTAGCACTTGCGGTAATGTTCCAATATAATTCAATGTTTTCATTAACCATAAACATTAAACGTTTACCACTACAACTATGTAATTTAGCATCGTACTTAATGCTTGCTGCCTTAATTACGAAAAATCGTTTCATTTTTAACTTTAATTTTTTAGTTAATATGGTAGGAGCGTCAATCGCATTACTCGTTCCTGATGTCAATGGTCGTAATATTTTTGAAGTTTGGAATCTTCATTTTATTTATGAGCATACCAATGTTGTAGTAGTACCAATTCTTGCACTTTTACTTGGGGTTTTCCCTAAAATTGACAAGGTATCATATCGAGATGCCGTGATTGGTTTTAGTGCTTACTTCGTAGTTATTTTAGTCTTAGGTATAATTTTTAATAACCTTGCGGTTAAATTAGATAATAATGATTTTAAAGCAAATTATTTATTTATGTTTGATCCTGAGGTCGCATGTGGAACCTTACCATTCTTAAAGGCATTTACAAATGTAACCTTAGTAGTAAAAGATGTAACAATTTATCCATTCTTGATGTTATTTGTTTATTTTGGTTACTTGTTAATTGTAAGTTTAGTATTTTTACCATTTGGTATTTTCCAATCAGTAAAAAATAAAAAGGTAAAATTAGATAATGTACCGAATTATGCGTAAAACTTGATAGGAAAATAGGGGAAAATAAAGATCAGTTTTTAGTAAACTGATTTTTTTTCATTTTAAATGAAAAATGTCACTAGTTGTGGTATACTAGATACAAGTAATTTAACAATACATAGTGAAATAAAAACTAAATTGGTGTTGGAGGACATTAAAATGTTTGAAAAAAGAAAATTATTTAAACTAAATACCTTTCAAATTATTGTTTTAGGTTTCTTCCTAGTAATTCTAGTTGGGGCATTGCTACTTATGTTACCTTTTGCTAGTAAGGAGGGGAAAGTTACACCGTTTGTTGATGCATTATTTACTTCTACATCGTGTGTTTGTGTTACCGGACTTGTCGTTCGTGATACTGGGTCATATTGGTCAATGTTTGGACATATCGTAATTATCATGTTAATCCAAATCGGAGGACTTGGTGTAATAACACTTACTATGCTATTTTTCATTGTTTTTGGTAAAAAAATATCATTAAGCAATAGAACAACTATTCAAGAGACACTTTCTTCACCTAGTCTAAGTGGAGTAATTAGAATGATAAAATTTATCGTATTTGGAACTTTTTTTATAGAATTTATTGGAGCAATTTGTCTGTTATTTCCATTTTGTCAAGAATATGGAATAAAAGGAATTGGATTCGCAATATTTCATTCTATTTCCGCTTTTTGTAATGCTGGTTTTGACCTTCTTGGTGATACGAGTAATTTGTATCCTTCATTAACGAACGTTAGTGATAATATCATTATTAATGTTATTATAATGCTTTTGATAATAATTGGTGGGCTAGGTTTTTTTACATGGCATGATATAAAACAAAAAAAATTTAATTTTAGAAAATATAGTATGCAAAGTAAAGTCATAATTATTACAAGCATATGTTTAATTATATTTCCTGCAATATATTATTTTTTCTTTGAGTATGCAGATTGTAAAATTAAAGAAAGAATCCTGGCGTCACTATTTCAATCAGTTACTGCTCGTACAGCTGGTTTTAATACAAAAGATTTAACAGAAATGTCAGATGGCGGACAAGCGATAATGATTGGTTTAATGTTGATAGGAGGTGCTCCAGGATCCACAGCTGGAGGAATGAAAGTAACTACATTTGTTGTGGTTTTTGCAAATGCTTTTTCTGTGTTCAATCAAAATAATGATGTAACTTTTTTTAGAAGAAGAATTGATAATCAAACTATTCGCAATGCTTGCACTATCTTAGTCATTTATCTTGTGCTTTTTTTAGGATGTGGTATTGTGATTCATATGTTAGATGGTATACCACTATCTTATGCTCTTTTTGAAACCGCATCGGCAATTGGTACTGTTGGATTATCGTTAGGAGTTACGCCAAATTTATGCATAGTATCGCATATAATTTTGATTGTTTTAATGTTCTTTGGCCGGGTAGGAGCTTTAACTTTTATTTTTGCTTCAACATATAAAAATAATAATAGTAACAATTTATATAGGTTGCCACAAGAAAAAATAGCGATTGGATAGGAGGATGAATTATATGAAATCAATATTATTAATAGGAGCAGGAAGATTTGGAAAAAATATTGCGGTGCAATTACAAAAAATGGGACATGAAGTAATGCTTGTTGATAGATGTGAAGATAAGGTAAATGAATGCTTGCCATATGTTACTAATGCATTAATTGGAGAAACAACTAATGAATTATTTTTAAAGACCCTTGGAATTAGAAATTTTGATGTTTGCATAGTGACAATTGGTAATGATTTTCAAAGCTCAGTTGAAACAACAGCTCTTTTAAAGGAATTAGGCGCGAAAAAAGTAGTATCAAGAGCCGAACGAGATTTACAAGAAAAAATACTGTTACGTAATGGAGCCGATGAAGTAATTTACCCTGAAAAGCAGGTTGCTATGTGGACGGCTATTCGTTATGGTTCTAATTATATTTTAGATTATACGGAACTTGATAACGAACATGCGATATATGAAGTTGAGGTTCCTAACAATTGGCAAGGGAAAACAATTGGTGAAATTGATGTGCGTAAAAAATACCAAATTAGTATTGTAGCTATTAAAACTAATGATAAATTAAATGCATTAATTACACCTAATATTGAGTTAACTCAAAATATGCGGTTGTTCATTATTGGTGAAAATAAAAGTATTCATAAAATATTTTAAATAGACAAATTGAAGAAGTCTGTCTTGATAACAACTTTTGACTTGCAAAAAAGATTGAAATTTAGTATAATAATAAAGCATAGCGAAAATTTAAAGGTGGTGAGATAATGACAATATTAGAAAAGATTAACGAAACTGAACAAAAGGCTGAGACAATTAAACTTGAAGCTAAACAGGAAGTCAGTGAAATGCTTGAAAAAGTTAACAAAGATAATCTTTTAAAAACTGAAGAAATGATGAATGATGCGAAAAAACAAGTTCAAAAAATGTATGAAGAAAATGATATTATTATCAAAGAATTAGTAGATGCTTCAGTTAAAGAAAGTGATAAAATTAATATAAATAATCAAAATCTTGCAAAAATCCACCTTAATGAAACGGTTGATTTCATTATGAAGAAGGTGATAGACTCATGATTGTAAAAATGAAAAAAGCTAAGATTGTTATTTTAAAAGATGATTATGAGAAAGTCATTAAGTCACTTCAAAAATATGGTGTAATTATGATAATCAATAAAGAAAATGGAGAATCAACTAACTCGGCACATCTAAATGGAGCATTACATGATAAAGTTGAAGAAACCATTAAGTTTGCGGGAAAATACCAAAAGAAAAAAGGCTTATTTGGAGATTATCAAACGATTGATTATAAAGATTTTACGAATGTATCACAAAAGACTATTGATGAAGTTAGTGAAATTGAAAATTATCAAAATAATCTTAGTGAATTAAAACAACAAATTAAAGAAATTATTGATGAAATTGAATCATTAATGATTTGGAATGAACTTGATATGATTCCAAATCAAATTAAAAACACTAAAAATGCAATTTTTCATATTGGAACTATGCCAACTAGGTATGTTGAGAAATTTAAACAAGATGATGAAATTGCTAGTTTTGAAAGTATTATTCTTCCATCATATAAAAATATAAGCGGTGTAATTGTAGTTTGTTATATTGATGATGAAAAACAACTAAAAGATGCATTAAGTCGTTATGAATTTAATGATTATAAATTACCAGTTCTTGATGTTACTATTAAAACTTATATTGAAACATTAAAAAAGAAAATTGAAAGCAAAGAAAAAGAGTGTGAAGACATCATAGAAAAACTAAAAACTCTTTCAGGTAATATTGAAGAATTTAAAGTTTTGAGTGATCAGATTTTAACTCAAGATGCAATAGACAATGTTAAATATGAAAAAACAATTGAAACAATCGTGATTGAAGGTTGGGTTAGAATAGATACTTTAGAAGAAGTAGAAAAAGCAGTAAAAGAACAAACAGAATACTACGATATTGAGTTTAGTGATCCAACTGATGATGAAGTTGTACCAACATATACTAAAAATAAAAAGTTTGTTAGTCAATTTGAAACAATCACGGATATGTTTTCTAAGCCTAATAGTAAAGAGTTAGACCCTAACCCCGTTATGTCAGTATGGTACTGGTTCTTATTTGGAATGATGATGGGTGATGCAGGATATGGTATCATGATGATAGTATTTTGCTTAATTCTTAAAAAACTAATGAAACCAAAAGGAAATACTCTAAAACTAATGAATATTATCATGTATTCAGGTGTTCCTACAATCTTTTGGGGAATTATGTTTGGTAGTTACTTTGGTTTTAATCCACAAACTGATTTAGGACTAAATATCTGGTATTGGTTTAATCCAATGGAAGACCCAATCAAAATGCTACTAGTATCAGTTGCGATTGGCGCACTACATTTAATTACCGGACTTGTGGTGAAAATGATTGAAAACATTAAAGACGGAAATATCATTGATATGCTTGCGAAAAACGTAAGTTGGATCTTAATTCTTTTAGGAATAGGTGCATATTTCTTAAATAGTATGGTAGGCATCGTAATGGTAGGTATAGGAGTTTTACTAATTATCCTTTTTGCTGGTCATACTAAAAAATCAATTCTTGGAAAAGCCCTTGGAGGAATTCTAGGCTTATACGATGTGACATCTTATATGGGAGATTTACTATCATATTCAAGAATAATGGCTCTTGCGATGTCAAGTGCTGCGGTTGCGGTAGTAATGAACACACTAGCCCAGATGGTTGGTGGTAGTGTTGTTGGCATGATTTTCGCAGCGATTATCTTCTTAGTAGGCCATGTATTTAACTTAGTTTTAGGATTATTATCAGCCTATGTACATGATAGTAGGCTTCAATATATTGAGTTTTATGGCAAATTCTATGAAGGTGGCGGGGTTGACTTTAAACCGTTATCAATTGAAACTAAATATATAAAAGAAATAAAAGAAGAATAGGAGAAGAAAAAAATGACAAATGGAACAATTATTGCTCTTATAGGAGCAGCACTCGGAACAATTTTACCTGGTATTGGTTCAATATTAGGTGTACAAATGTGTGGTAAAGCCGCAGCTGGTGTTACATCAGAAAAACCTGAATTATTCGGTAAATTATTAGTACTTCAAATTTTACCTGGTACTCAAGGGTTATACGGATTCTTAACAACTTTCTTATTTATGATTCAAGTTGGATTATTAGGTGGAGACGCCGCTACAGCATTTGCTTTAACAACAACTCAAGGTTGGGCATATTTCGCAGTATTTATGCCAATCGCTATTAATGGCTTAATTTCAGCAATATTCCAAGGTAAAGTTGCGACATCTGGTATTATGATGACAGCAAAACAACCTGAAGCATCAGGTAAAGGTATTACTATGGCAGTACTTGTTGAAACTTACGCTATCCTTTCCCTAATTGTAAGTATAATGCTAATTTTCGCATTAAAATAGGTGAATAACGTGAGTAATAGTTCAGTATATGATAAAATAATTGCCAATGCTTTAGATGAAGCATCAAGAATCAAAGAAGAAGGCAACATTAAAGCAAGTAATATAACTGAACAAGTTATGAATGAAACAAATGAAAAAATTAAACAAGTAATTAGTGATGCAAAGTTAAAATGTGATGATGCGATAAAAACCAAAAAAGCAGAGCTTGAACAAGCTAAAAAACAAAACGTTTTAGCAAGTCAAAAAGCTATCATCAGTAATACATTTAATGAAGTGTTAAATCGACTTTGTATAATGAATAATGAGGACTTAGTTAGGTTTGTAACAACTAGTTTAAAGAAAGTAAAACTTGAAGGTTATGAAGAAATCATAGTAAATGAAAATGATTATGTAAAATATCAACAATTGTTTTCAAGTAAACATGATAACAGGTTAGATAAATTATTAGATAATAAATATAATCTAATTCTTAGTACTACTAAAGCAAATATTAAAGGCGGCTTTATTATTGCTAGTAAATACTACGACATCGACAATTCATATGAAGTTTTATTAGATGAATTAAAAACAAAATTAGAACCTGAGATTGCGGGAAAGTTGTTTAGTAAAGGAGAATAATATGAATTATCCTTATGCTAACGGAACGATAAAAGCTTTAGAAACCAAAGTTCTTGATCGAAATAAATTACTTGTACTTGCCAAATATGACAAGACAGAATTTGTGAAAGTATTACTTGCCATGAATTATGGAAGTGAAGGCACAACTTTAGAAGAAGTGATTGCCTCCGAAAAACAAAGAGTAAGAACTCTAATTGATAGTATCACACCAAGTAAAGAAGATACCAATCTTTTCTACTTAGTAAACGATGCTCAAAATTTAAAACTAATATACAAAATAAAAAAATATGATTTAAATCGATTAGATTTAATTGATGATAATGGTACAATTAAAAAAGAAGATTTAATTGATGCGGTAATCAATCATCAGTTTAATAATCTAACTAAAAGCGAAAAAGAATTAATTAAGATTTTAGATGAAAAGGTAGAAGCAACAAATAATCCTAAAATATTAAGTGCAATAATTGATAATACTATTTATAATTATGCATTAAAGAAAACTAAAAATCATATTTTAAGAAAATACCTTACCCTTAAGGTTGATATAACAAACATTATTTCCATGATGAGATCAAAAAACTTAAATTGGGATTATCCTGAATATGAAAGTATGATTATTGATGGTGGTATTGTTACAAAAGATAAACTAAAAACCATATATGGATTAGATAGTGAAAATAGACTAAAAGCACTAGAACCATATTATGAAGGACGTTTAGCAAAAACATTAAAAGAAGTTGAAAGTATCGCAAATATTGAAATCTTATTTGACCGTTTCATTATTAGTGAAATGGCTAAATATAAAGATGATCCATTTACAATTGGTCCAATGATTTACTACTATTTGTTAAAACTTTCAGAAGCACAAAATATTAGACTAATATATTCTAATACAAACATTGAATTAAAAAATTTAATCTAGAAAGTAGGTGAAGAGGATGAGTGAAAATGTGACCCTCGCCGCAATAGGAAATGATGAATCTATAACTATTTATAACGCAGTAGGTTTTAAAACATACTTTTCAAATAATGTTGAAGACATTGATAAAGAAATTTTTAAACTTTATAAAGCTGGTTGTAAAATTATTTTTGTTACAGAACAAGTATATGAAAATATTACAGAAACTAGAGAAAAGTATAGTCAAATGACTTATCCTATTATCTTACCACTTCCCCTAGATAATGTTAATAGTGGAATTGGCATGAAAAAAGTAAGAGAAAATGTTGAAAAAGCTATTGGCATTGATATATTTTAGAAAGGGGTAAAATATGACAGAATTAGAAAACCAACAAATTGGTATCATCTCCAAGGTAGCAGGCCCACTAGTTATTGCGAAAGGCATGAAAGATGTCCAAATGTTTGACGTTGTTAAGGTTAGTAATAAAAAACTAATTGGGGAAATAATTGAATTAAGGGGAGACGTTGCCTCTATTCAAGTATATGAAGAAACAGCAGGTCTTGGCCCAGGTGAACCGGTTTATTTTACAAATGAACCACTATCTGTTGAACTTGGTCCCGGTTTAATTGAAGGTATTTATGACGGAATTGAGCGTCCCTTAAAAGTGATCAGCGATGCTTATGGTGATCGTATTCCCCTTGGTGTTGATGTTCCTAAACTAAATCGTGAAAAAGTATGGGAGTTCAAACCAATTTTAAAAGTTGGTGATCAAGTAAATAGTGGTGATACACTAGGAACAGTTCAAGAAACAAGTGTTGTTTTACATAAAATAATGGTACCCAATGGCATTAGTGGAAGTATTACTTGGATTCATCAAGGTGATGCGAGAATCACTGATGTAATTGTGAAAATCCAAACTAAAACAGGTGAAATTAAAGAATTAAATATGATTCAAAAATGGCCAGTTCGAAAAGGGCGTCCATATAAGAAAAAAATGGCACCAACGGCTCCCCTTATTACCGGACAAAGGGTAATTGACACATTCTTTCCAATCGCCCTTGGTGGGATTGCGGCGATACCTGGACCTTTCGGTAGTGGTAAAACCGTTGTTCAACATCAACTTGCAAAATGGGCAAATGCTGATATTATCGTTTATGTAGGTTGCGGTGAACGTGGTAATGAGATGACCGATGTACTACAAGAATTCCCTGAATTAAAAGACCCTAAAACTGGTGAAAGTCTAATGAAAAGAACGGTTTTAATCGCAAACACTTCTAATATGCCGGTTGCGGCTCGTGAGGCTTCAATTTATACAGGTATTACGATTGCGGAATATTACCGTGATATGGGATATAACGTTGCGATAATGGCCGATTCAACATCTAGATGGGCCGAAGCATTACGTGAAATGTCAGGTCGTTTAGAGGAAATGCCAGGTGAAGAAGGATATCCAGCATATCTTTCAAGTAGACTTGCCGAGTTCTATGAAAGAGCTGGTCTTGTTAAATGCTTAGGTAGTGATAATTCTGAAGGTTCTATCACCGCAATAGGGGCGGTATCTCCTCCAGGAGGCGATACTTCAGAACCAGTATCACAAGCAACTTTGCGTATCGTTAAAGTATTCTGGGGCTTAAGTGCTCAACTTGCATATCGTCGTCACTTCCCAGCTATTGACTGGCTAAAGAGTTATTCATTATATGATATTAACAAATATTTTAATGAACATCTAAATCAAGACTGGAGTAAACAAGTAAGTAAAGCGATGGGACTTTTACAAGAAGAATCAAAACTAGAAGAAATTGTTCGACTAGTTGGTGTAGATTCACTAGAGTATAGTGATCGTTTAACTTTAGATGCTGCCCGCAGCATTCGTGAAGACTATTTACATCAAATCGCCTTCCATGAAATTGATACATACACTTCTTTAAAGAAACAATTTGGGATGCTAAAAGCTATTCTTAAATGGTATGAAGAAGGAGTTAATGCCTTAAAGAACAATGTTTCATACTTTAAAATTATCAAGATGAATGCTCTTGTATCAATTGGTAGAATGAAATATATTCCTGAAGCTGAATTCGATGAAAAGATTCAAGCCTTATATCATGAAATTGATAATGAATATGATGAATTAATGAAAGGAGAACAATTTTAATGCCTAAAGAATATAAGACAATTAGGGAAGTTGTTGGACCTTTAATGTTAGTTGATCATGTTGAAGGTGTTAAATATGATGAACTTGTCCAAATAAGACAAGCAAATGGTGAAATCCGTTATGGTAAAGTTCTTGAAATTAATGAAGATAAAGCTTTAGTTCAACTATATAGTAGTTCACAAGGCTTAAAAATTAGCACAGCCAAAGCGATGTTTTTAGGTCATGGTATTGAACTAAAAGTTTCTCCAGATATCGTAGGACGAGTATTTGATGGAATGGGTCACCCTATTGATGGAGGTGATGAATTAATTCCAACCTCATCATTAGATATTAATGGTACACCATTAAATCCCGTAGCTCGTGATTATCCATCTGAGTTCATTCAAACTGGTATTAGTGCAATTGATGGATTAAATACCCTTGTTCGTGGTCAAAAACTTCCAATCTTCTCAGGTTCAGGATTACCTCATTCTAAACTTGCCGTTCAAATCGCAAGACAAGCAAGAGTAAGAGGAACCGATGATGACTTTGCGGTTGTATTTGCGGCGGTTGGTATTACATTTGAAGAAGCTAATTTCTTTATTGAAGACTTCAAAAAATCAGGTGCCATTGAAAGATCCGTGTTATTTATGAATCTTGCCAATGACCCCGCTATTGAAAGAATCGCAACACCACGTATGGCCATAACTTGTGCTGAGTATTTAGCCTATGAACTTGGTATGCATGTTCTAGTAATCATTACTGATATTACCAATTATGCCGAAGCATTACGTGAAGTATCTGCTGCTCGTAAAGAAGTTCCTGGTAGACGTGGTTATCCAGGTTACATGTATACTGACCTTGCTTCACTTTATGAAAGAGCTGGTCGAATCCATGGTAAAAAAGGTTCAATTACTCAAATTCCAATCCTTACAATGCCAGAGGATGACAAAACTCATCCAATTCCTGACTTAACTGGCTACATTACAGAAGGACAAATTATTCTATCTAGAGACTTATATCGTAAAGGTATAGTTCCACCAATTGATGTTTTACCTTCACTTAGTAGATTAAAAGATAAAGGTATTGGTAAAGGTAAGACTAGAGAAGATCATTCTCAAACGATGAACCAATTATTTTCAGCTTATGCAAGAGGTAAAGAAGCTAAAGAATTATCAGTTATTTTGGGTGATGCAGCATTATCAGATGTTGATAAACTATATGCGAAATTTGCTGATGAATTTGAAAAAGAATATGTTTCTCAAGGAAATGAGACAAACCGTTCAATTGAAGAAACTCTTGACCTTGGGTGGAAACTATTAAAGATTTTACCAAAGACTGAACTTAAGCGTATTAGTCTTGAATACATTGATAAATACTTACCAAAAGATGAGGAATAACCTATGGCACAGACGACAATAAATCCAACAAGAATGGAGTTAATGCGTCTAAAAAGAGAACTTTCCACCGCAACAAAAGGTCATAAATTACTAAAAGATAAACAGGATGAAATGGTTAGACAGTTTATGAATCTAATTAAACAAAACCGTGAATTAAGAGAAACTGTTGAATCAGAACTTGCTCTTATAGCTGGTACCTTTGGTTCAGCTCGCCTTAAAATGAGCTATGCTGGATTGATGGAAGCCTTTCTTGTTCCTTCACAAAACTTAAAACTTGATATTTCTGACAAAACAATAATGAACATTAAAGTTCCAAGTCTAAAAGTAGAATCATCTGATAGTACTGACATAACATACAGTTTTGCCTTTACACCATGTGAACTTGATGAATCTGTCTTAAGACTTTCAACTTTAGTAGATAAAATGGTAAAACTTGCGGAAATTGAAAAAAGCTGTGATATGCTTGCGGTTGAAATTGAAAAAACAAGAAGACGTGTTAATGCTATTGAATATGTGTTAATTCCTAACTTAGAAGAAAATATTCATTTCATTACAATGAAACTAGAAGATAATGAAAGAAGTAACATTATTCGTCTAATGAAGAGTAAAGAAATAATATTGAAAAAACAACTAAACTAAAATAGTATGTGTAAAACGCTAATAGAAGAGATTCTATTAACGTTTTTTAATTTTGAAAATATTGCTCACTCAAAGTAAGAAATATTGCTCACTAAAAATTATAAAAATTGCTCACTCAAAACAAGAAATATTGCTCACTTGACTTGACAAAAAAATATATTTAATTATAATATACATATAAGGGAGGCTTAATATGAGTGTAATTAAAAATGAAAGTGATTATAAAAAGCGAATTATCGATAAAACGATAGATAAATATATGCAAGTCAGTGGTGCTATATGTATTGAAGGACCAAAGTGGTGTGGAAAAACTTGGACATCAGCATTTCATGCAAATAGTGAATTTTTAGTTGGTGATCCTACTAATAATTTTTCTAATCGTCAACTAGCTGAATTAAATCCTTTATTAATTTTACAAGGTGATACCCCAAGATTGATAGATGAATGGCAAGAAGTACCTTCGATTTGGGATGCGACAAGAGCAGAAGTTGATAAAAGACATGCAAAAGGACAAATCATTTTGACTGGTTCTTCAACGCCTAAAACTAAAGGAATTATGCATAGTGGTTCGGGTAGAATTGTTAAATTAAGAATGAACACAATGTCATTATTTGAATCAGGTGATTCATCAGGCAAAATAAGTCTAGAACAATTATGTAATGGTACACTTCAAGAACAAATGTTAGATGAAACATCTCTATGTGATTTGGCTTATTATATCGTTCGTGGTGGTTGGCCTGAAAATATTTCTACGACTAAAGATAATGCACACTTAATGCCAAGATCTTATATGGAAACAATTATTGAGGAAGATTTAAATAGATTTGATAACGAAATAGAGTATGATAGACATAAAATGAGACTATTATTAAAATCTCTTGCAAGAAATGAATCAACAACAGTATCTGATATGTCATTACTTAATGATATTATTGAACAAGATAATGAATCAATGAGCAGAAATACTATCAAAAAATATTTAGATGCGTTTGAACGTTTATTCTTATTAAATAATCAAAAACCATTTTCGCCTAACCTTCGTTCTTCATTACGCGTTAAACAACAAGAAAAACGTCACTTTAGTGATCCTGCTATGGCATGTGCCTTATTAAATATTACAGCTGATAAACTATTAAGTGACTTGAATACATTTGGTTTTATGTTTGAATCATTAGTAGAAAGAGATTTAGCCATATATGCTCAAGCCTTTGGTGGTATTCTTTATCATTATCAAGATTATAAAAACAATGAAATAGATGCTGTAATTGAATTAGAGGATGGAGAATGGTGTGCATTTGAAATAAAAATTGGAGCGAAAAAAATTGATGAAGGTGCGAAAAACCTAATCAAAACTCGTAATAGTATTATTGAAAATGGTGGTAAAGCCCCTAAAATTCTGTGTGTTATCTGTGGTTTAGCTAATGCCGCATACGTTCGTTCAGATGGTGTATTTGTTGTCCCAATTACGGCTTTAAAAAATTAATGTTTGCATAATTTAATTATTTAGACAAAACACTTTAAATGTATAATAATACGACAACTCCACAATTTTGTAGTCATGTAAGTGCTAGACATAAAGAACAAAATATGGTATAATACTTATGTAATAAATAAACATTCGTTCAACGAAAGGAGAAACAAAATGAAAAAGATTAGAGTGTTAAGTATTTTCTTGCTGGCTATTTGTTTATCACTTGTTTTTGCAGGATGTAAAGAAACAAGTAAATATGACATTAAAGAAGTAAAAAACGCTAAAAATGTCGTTATTAACAAAAAAGAAACTAAAGTTAGTTTTGATGTAGATAATATTGTTAGTGAATTTAATCCTTCTAATATTGTTATATCAAAAGCTAAAGCTATTGTTTACACAGATAAAGATTGCTCTAAAGAAGCAGAAGTACCACTAAAACTTGTAGAAGGGAAAAACAAATTTTATTTTAGAGTAATTTTAGATAAGGGTAATAAACTTTTAAAGAAAACCGTGTGGGAATTAAACATTAATAGATTAAAAAAAGTTGAAGGTATAGAATATGAATTATACTCATTTGAAAAACTATATAATGTTGGTGATTCCTTTAAAGGTGGAAGAATCAAAAAAACTGTAAATGGTAATGAAACTTACATTGAAATTACTGAGGATATGGTAACTGGATTTACCACTTCAAAAGAAGGTAAATATCAAGTAATAATTAAATATGAAGGTCAAACTTTTAATATTGAAATCACAGTTTATCCAAAAGGCCAATTATTAATTCCTGATTATCCTGTAATTACACCAAGTGAATTAAATGTTGATGATATTTATCGTGAATTAGCTATTATGATAGTAAAGATTGATAATGGTGAAGTTAGTGATGATAAATTAGAAGACTTGATAAAGGAAGTCTTAAAAGATAGTGATTTAGAAAATTATTGCTTTGTTTTAAGTAGAGCCTTTAAAGGAGCAGGCCTTACAAAAACTCAAGTAGAACAAGTAATTAATCATGTTTTAAAGTGCTTTGATGGATATGATCCGGAAAATTCTAATTTTATCGATGCAATAGTTGATATGATATCAAGAATTATAAGTGTATTTTATGATGTTGATACAATTATTTCAGAAGAACAAATAGGTCAAATCATATTTACCGCATATAAAAACAATCAACAATGGTATTTAAGACTTCAACCTATCATTGAATCATTAAAAGAAAATCCTAAATATGAAGCAATGATAAAAACAATTCAAGATACTGATCAAGTTCTAATGAGCCGTAATGAAATTATGTATATTGGTATTGCTGGATATCAAGAATTAAAAGAAATCAGTAAAGTTATTAAAAATGATATGGCCACAATTACAGGTGTAATTGAAATAGTTAATAATTACATGGAAAGCGGTACCCTTGAAATTAATGAAGAATTCATCACAAGCCTTAATAAAGTAGGCGAAATCATTGATGGTTTATTCCAAAAAGTAGGTAAGAATACTTTAAATACGTGTTTAACAATTGTATCTACTATGTTAGGAAAAGGCTTTGGTGATGTTCAAGAATACTTTGAAAAACTTAATATTATTGAAATAGTTAGAAATATTGATCCAGCTGTTAAAATTGTAACTAATTATTTAAAAAATATTAAACTAGAAGATAAAGATGATATCGAGGAAACATTAAATGCTATAATGTTAATCACTGATCTTGATAATTCATCACTTACAAATGAAACTAAAACAGTTTTAGGGCACAGCTTAGTTGTTGTCTCTAAAATACTAAGTACTGAAATTAGTAAACTATCAACAGCTGAAAAATTACAATTAAATAATTTACTTAATATTCTTTGTGAAAATGATGGTAATAACATTTCTTCAACTGCAGTTTTCACATTAATTACTAAACTTGCAAATGTTGATTTAAGTAAAACCACAGATGAAGATTTAATATCATATGTAGATGAACTTCAAGGTATTATGAAACCTACCCAAAAACTTGGATACAATTTAGAAGACGAAATAATTGTAAAACAAAATACCACAAAAGAAGAATTTGTTGAACAATTTAAGGATATTATTAAACTTTATAAGTATACACTTAACACAAACGGCGAATACGATTCACAAGATATTGAGTTAACAGCTAATTTACTTACAATTTTTGATACTTCAATGGTTGGTGCGAAATTACTTGAAGTTACTATTGATAATATGACAATGAGTATTGCTTATTTTGTTGAAGGCGTAGAACACGATTATGTAATATCACCAGGTGAACTAAATTTAATAACAGATTTGTTTGTTTATGACCTTAATAATAATGTTTATCCAAATAGATGGTTCAATTACACTGTAACTATTGTTGATATGCTTACAGGTTATGCATACTCAGTTGAACTTGATACTGCTAAATTAAAAATTGAAAATCCTGATATTTCAACAGTAGGTATAAAAATGGGTATCCTAACTATGGATTTAGATGAATATGGAATCTACTATTTACCAATTGAATACTACGTAATTGATTTAGAAAATCCAGTAGTTACAGACTATAAAGTAGATTTTAACGATGAACTTTTTGTAGGTAAAGATATTCCGGCGACTGGTCAAATTGCGGTTGAATATAATTACCGTATTAACGTAGAAACCCTAGAAGAAACTGGTAAACTTGTTTGGCAATATAATTATTCTCAATACTTATCATTTGATGAAACAAACATTACGGGGCTTGATAAAAATAAAGAAGGAACACAAAATGTTACAATTACAGTGAATGGCTATAACTTTGAGACTGAAATTTATGTACATCCGTTAAGTGATGCCAAAAAAATTAAGAGTGTTGCGTTTTCAATGCCATATAACTATGCAGAAAACAAAGATTTTAAAGACCAACTTATCATATATATTGTTTGTGTAGATGATGAATATAGTATCCAGTCTTTAACTTATAAAAATGCTTTAGAAAAAATTAAAGAATATGATCTTCCTTTTGAAATCACTTTTGAACCGCTTGGAGAAGTTAAATTAGGTAGTAATACTTTTAAACTTATGGTTCGTGATACCCTACATAATGAAACATTTACATTTGAGGATACTGTAAATATTATTGAAAAAGAAAAATTTCTTGCTTTATCTAATATACACGTTACGCTTAGTGAATATAATTTACTATTAACTGATGAAACTGATGATGATATTCTTAGATTAATCACTAGAATTACCTTTTACGGCTCATATTATTCTGGCTATCTAGTAGATGATGAAGCCTATAAATGGGCAAAGGAAAATATTGAAGTAGTTAGAAATGTTGCTGAAAATATGATTATTTTTAGATCACATGGTACAGAATATACTATTTATAATGTTTTCTTCGGCTTAAGTATCTATAATTCAACGCTTGAATTTTACAATAATGATGCTGCACTTCCCGAATTTGTAAATGATTTTAGTGATGAAGATCTTTTCAATGGTATTGTTGCTAATATTAGATTTAATAATAATCTAATCGTTAATTCTAACTCAATAAATATGTATCAAAAATATCATAGTTATATTGACATCGTTAGAGAAGACGATCAAATTGTATTTAGTATTGGGGGAGAACAAGTTAAGACATTCACAATACTTAAGAGTAGTGATTACACTGTTTATTTTAATTACACTTTAAAAAGTGATGCACGTTTAAATATTGATGATTTAAATGGTACAATTATTAATCAATTAATTACAGTTAATTTTAGAGCTGAAACAAGTTCAACGATTATTAATTTATATCTTGATAATAAAGCTATTACTGATAGTGTTCTTAACTACATAACCTTTGAGAATGTTCCTACTGAAGTTGGTGAACACCCACTACAAATTAGTTTTAAAGGTGTATCAGCAACGAAGATGGCAACATGGTATTCAAATGCAACAGCAAAAAATGTGTTAGATTTAGAACTTTTCATAAGTGGCGTGCTTTACAAGGATACTAAAAAACTTGATGATTTAATTAATTATATGCATTTATTAGTGGTAAATTATAATGATGGTACTTCAAAACAATTAACAAAAGCTGAATGTCGTGATTTCTTAACTAAAGAATGTACTGTAACGATTACCGATGATGAAGTTAAAATCGTCCATAATGCTTCAGGAATTGAAAAAGTTTATAGCAATACTTCAGATATTAAGTGGTATGAAATAAGTACAGTTACAGTTTCTGATAAGACTTCAATTTCTGTTATTAGGACTACTGAAAATGGTGTTTATAAATATCGATATCAGGTATACTTTTACTTTTCTACCCCTGATCAAACTGATGTAAGTTTTATCGCAACAGGTGATGCTGGAAAGTATATGGCTATTGAACTTTTTGAATTAGAATATGATGAAACTGCAGGCCAACAAACTTTTACGTATGTTGTAAATGGTAATACTATTAAAGGCAAAGTAGATCAATAGTAAAAAAATAAACAAAATGTCATAAATATAAACTAAAATAGGTGTTAGGAATAAAATCTTAACACCTTTTAGCATAGAAAAAAGTTCACTTGATGAAAAGTGAACTTTTTTGTTATTCAGTGATAATTTTTAAAATATCTAAAACTACTTTGACCATTTTTTCCATGTCTGTAACACTAACATATTCGTATTTTCCATGATAGTTTTCACCACCTGTACCAAGGTTTGGAGTTAGAATACCTTTAAAGCTGAGTCTAGCTCCATCGGTACCGCCTCTAATAGGTTCAATGAAAGGCTCAATGTTATTACGTTTTAATCCTTTTATAGCGTATTCAATTATTTCTGGATGTTTTAATACAACTTCTTTCATATTGTAGTAACTATCCTTGATATCTGCATTTACGGTACCTTGACCATATTTTTTATTCATAAATTCGGTGATTGAATTGAATAAATCAATTTGTTTTCTAAATTTATTCATATCATGGTTTCTAATAATATAATGTAATTTAGTTTCTTCAACTGAACCCTCAATATTGTTTAAATGGTTGAAACCCTCATAATTTTCGGTTGTGGCAGGCACCATATATGCTGGTAACATTTCATGAAATTCCATCGCAAGATGAATACTATTGACCATTTTGCCTTTTGCACTACCAGGATGAATGGCTTTGCCCTTTAGTGTAATAGTTGCGCTTGCAGCATTAAAGTTTTCAAAACTTAAAGTATTGATGTCTCCACCATCTAGAGTGTACGCCATTTGGCAATTATGTTTTTGATAATAATCAAAATTAAAACTATTAGTTCCCATTCCAACTTCTTCATCAGGAGTAAATGTAATTATTACATTTGGGTGAGGAGAAGTGGTGGTAGTTAATGTTTTAACAACTTCCATTATTATCGCAACACCAGCCTTATCATCAGCACCAAGTAAAGTTGTTCCATCTGTAGTCACAAGGGTGTGATGAAGCTTTTTACTTAAAAAAGGAAATTCAGTTGGTGAAAGAATAATATTTAGTTCTTTATTAAGAACAATATCTTTACCATCATAATCTTCAATAACTTGTGGTTTAACGTTTTTGCCGGTTAGTTCAGTTGCGGTGTCCATATGAGCGATTAAACCAATTGTTTTAGTAGATTCAGTGTTACATGGAATAAATCCATAAACATAACAAGTATCATCAATAAATGCATTCTTAACACCAAGTTCATGTAATTGTTTTACTAATAAATTACCTAAATCAAATTGTTTTTTAGTAGTGGGATTAACACTTACATTTTCATCAGATTGGGTGTCAATCTTAACATATGTTAAAAAGTTTTCTAAAATAGACATAATTATATCCTCCAATGATATTATACCATTATTAAAACTTTAATGCAATATTATTGACATTTATACCTAAAACTAATATAATTAATAGTGTTAATAGTTAACAGTATTAACAAAAGTGAGGGTATATGAATAATAAACAGGTAATGTTAAAAGAAATGATAATAGAGCTCTATCACACTATTTCAAATACAAAAATTGATGAATTTTTAGTGGGCGAATGTGCGGTTTTAATGTATTTGTATCATAAAGAAGATGGCGAATACCCATCTAAATTAAGCACTTTTCTAGATGTATCAAGAGCTCGTATAACTAGTGTTATAAATGTATTAAAAAATAAAGGATATGTGAAAATTAAAAATGAAGAAGAAGATCGCCGAAAAGTAAAAGTTTTTATAACTAGTGAAGGTAGAGAATATTTAGAATATAAACGCCAAATGTTTGATAAAATGTTTGATGACTTACTTTCGGTAATAGATGATGATAGAATTGATACAGTAATACATAGTATCAACTATTTGACAAAATTATTCGGAAATATGGAGGAGGTAATTAATGATGATGAACAAAATTAAAGTCGTTAGCGATGGTTCATGTGATTTAAGTAGGGAAGAAATAAAAAAATTAGATGTGGAAATTGTTCCATTTTATGTGTCTTTTGAAGAGGGAGTATATCAAAAAGAAGGTGTAGAACTTGATGTTAGAGATTTCTATCAAAAAATGGTAGATCATCCTAATGTTTATCCAAAAACATCACTTCCAACAATTGATGATTATGTTAAGGTTTTTGAAAAGTATTTAAATGTAGGAATGGACATCATTTGTATTTGTATAACCACTAAATTTAGTGGATCTTATAATTCAGCTAATTCAGCCAAACAGTTATGTTTAGAGAAATATCCTAATGCGAAAATCGAAGTAATTGATGCGATGGTAAATACCTGCCTTCAAGGTTTACTCGTAAAAGAAGTATGTAGGATGCGTGATAATGGCTTAACCTTAGAAGAAATGACAAAAGAGGCTAACTACATTAAAACTACCGCTAGAATCTTTTTTACAGTAGGTAGCTTAGATTATTTACGCCATGGTGGTAGAATTGGAAAACTTTTAGGAATAGTAGGAGCGACACTTAGAATTAAACCAATCATTGTATTAAAAGAAGGTGAAATATTTAGTTGTGGTCTTTCGCTATCACGTAAAAAGTCAATAATTAAACTACTTGAACTAACTAAAAAGCATTTTACCGAAAACGGGGAAAATATCGACAATTATCGCTTTATTGTGGGAGCTGGTTATGATTTAGAAGAATTACAAAACTTTTTAAATAAGGCTTCAATTACCCTAAATCGTGATGATATAGAAATAGGACAAATAGGGGCGACTATTGGTGTACATACCGGTCCATATCCGATAGGCATTGGTTTTATCAAAAAATATGATTGTTAATTAAATAAAAACATATTAGATAAGTAACATTTAATACTTAAAATCTAATATGTTTTTTCTTAATAAAGGTAACTAAAAAGTGCATAAATTGAAATATTTTGTTTGACAAATTAGATGGAAAGGTCTATAATAGTTAAGAATTACTAAAGGAGCATATTATGAACTATAAAATTATAAACCTAGAAGAATACTACCGTAAAGGAGTATTTAACCATTTCTCAAAAGATGCCAAATGCTCAATATCAATGACCTCAAGAATTAATGTAACAGAACTTTATAAAGCATCAAAAGAATCACAAACAAAATTCTATTTAAACTTTTTATATGTTTTATCTACCGCATTAAATAGAAAAGAAGATTACCGAATGATGTACAACTGGAAAACCAATGAAATTTATTGTTTTGATGAAATAAACCCAACTCAATACGTATTTCATGATGACACGAAAACCTGTACACCAGTTTATACAAAGTATTATAAAGACTATAAGGTGTTTTACGAAAATGCTCAAAAAGATATTGATGAAGCTAAAAAAACTAGAGAGTATTTATTAGATGAAGCTAATCACCCTAACTGGTTTGATGCATCATTTACGCCTTGGGTAAGTTATGACTCATTTAATGTGGAATTACCTGATGGTTATTTGTATTTTCAACCAATCATTAACTGGGGTAAATACAGATGGGAAAGCGATCAATTAATGATGCCAGTAACCGCAAGATTAAATCACGCGATAGGTGATGGCTATTTAGTTAGTCTTGTATATTTGTTAATTGAAGAAGAAATACAAAAATTAGTCGAAAAATTAAGAGGTGCTAAATGAAAATAGTGACAATAAATGGTCAAAACCATCATGGTAGTAGCTACCATATTGGTAAAGAAATAGCAAATCATTTAGAAGGAGAGATAACTGAGTTTTTTCTTCCCAAAGATTTGAATGGTTTTTGTCTAGGTTGCTATAACTGTTTAAAAGATGAAACAAAGTGTTATATGTATGAAAAAAAGAAAATAATTTGGGATGCAATGGAACAGGCTGATTTAATTATTTTTACTACTCCAAATTACTGCATGTATGCATCGGTCCCTATGAAATCATTCTTAGATTTCTCTTTTGATATGTGGATGGTGCACCGCCCTAAAGCATGGATGTTTAAAAAGAAAGTTGTTATCGTCTCAACATCAGCTGGTGCATCCAATAAAACAGCAATTAACACTATTAAGTCATCGGTCAAAGGCTGGGGTGTTTCTTACATCAAAACAATATGTAAAGCAGTTCATGCTAATAAATGGGATGTAATACCTGAAAAAGATAAAAAGGTGTTAGATAAAAAAATTAATAAAGTTGTTAAGGATTTAAAAAAGAATAAACCTGTAAAAATAAGTTTAAGTACGAAAATCTCATTTAAGTTTTTTGGTTTTCTTCACAAAAAAGATTGGGATAGCGATCCATGTGAAAAAGAGTACTGGAATGAAAACGGCTGGTTAGATAAAAATAGGCCTTGGAAATAGAGGCAATTACTTGAAAAATAGATTTATATCAATACAATGATATAGTTGGATAATGTGAAATCATCGGATGAAGGTGCACCGTAGTGCCGAGAATAGTAATAATCTCTTGTTGGAAAAGATGTCGAGTAGCTCGGTTAGGATTCTAGCCGGGCCTTTATTTTGAAATGCCTTTTTACTAAATTAACGGTTTAATGTTGTTTTATTTGAGCATTCTCTTTTATATACAGAGATGCATAATCTTGAAATATTGTTGGTAATACATATTTTTTCTAGATTACAAAGTATTGATAGTTGTTATTTCAGCAAAATGTCTTAATTAGTGAATGATTTAAGGTTTTATCTTTCACATTGTGATATAACACCTTTAAAAAGGTGGGTGATAAAGTGGGTGATATTTCAACTAATTTAGTTAATTTATATAATAATATTATTATATGTGCTTTTGTTCTTATTATAATAGTTATTTAAATATACTGTTATGAAATATACTACTAGATATAAAAAAACATTTTGCTT
>UQAI01000006.1 GCA_900538885.1 uncultured Mollicutes bacterium | reverse complement strand
GCCTGTGATAATTTTTAATAAGTTCGTATTCATCAGTTTTAGACTCATTAGGAGAATGATGGGGACGTTTAGATTTAGGCTTAATAGAATCTAAAGAACCATCAAATCTTCTAAGAAGTTTATAGATGAAAGAACGACTAATGTTAAAATGATCACTAGCTCTGGTAACCCCGAAGCGCTTGGCATACTTAATAATCGAATGACGATATTTTAAATCAGAAATGAAGTTATTCATGAGAGTCCTTTCTCAAAACCCATACGATGATTGACAAACCGTCAGTGTTCGTGTACACAATCTAGTGTACACGAACAGAAATAAAAAATATAAATAGGAAAACGTTTGACTTTTTTAATAAAATAAGATATAATAGATAGGTATGGATTATAATGCTTACTTGGAAGCTATATATATAATTTAAATACAATTAATATTTGAAAGGAGAATAAAAACATGCCGTTATGGTTAAGTATTCTCCTCATTGTTGTTGCGTTACTTGCCGGTGCAGCAGGTGCGTATTTTTATGCCCTTAACAAAGGTAAGAATATAATAGAAGCAAAATATGAAAAACTAGGCAAAGAAGCTAAAAAGATTATCTCAGATGCTGAAGAAACAGCGACTAAACGTCAAAGTGAATTAATCAATGAAGCTAAAAAAGAAATTCAAGGCCTACGTGAATCACATAATGCGGAAGTTAGAGAAAAGAAACAACAACTTCAAGAAGAAGCAAATAAATTAGAACGTCGTGAAACAAGTTTAGATAACCGTTCTGACAATTTAGATAAACGTGAAGCTAGTTTAATTACAAAAGAAAATAAATTAGAAGATCGTATTGCTGAAGTTGAAAAACGTAACAGTAGAATTGAGGAGTTAATTGAAGAACAAGAAAAGAAATTGATGGAAATTGCTGGTTTAAGCCTTGATGATGCAAGGGAAATTGTGTTCAATAGACTTAAAGAAGATATGGCTATGGAAATGGCTATATATGTAAAAGATGAAACTGAAAAAGCTAAGTATGAAAGTATTAATAAATCACAAGTTATTCTTGCGAATGCTATTCAACAATATGCTAATGAAACTGTCCAAGAAAAAACAGTATCTGTAGTTTCACTTCCAAATGATGAAATGAAAGGTCGTATTATTGGTCGTGAAGGCCGTAATATTCGCGCAATAGAAGCCGTAACAGGTGTTGATTTAATTATTGATGATACACCAGATTCAGTAGTTATTTCTTGTTTTGACCCTGTACGTAGGGAAATCGCAAGAAGAACACTTGAAATCTTAGTAACAGATGGTCGTATTCAACCACCTAGAATTGAAGAAGTATTTAGTAAGTGTACTAAAGAACTTGAAAATGAAATGCGTGAAGAAGGCGAAAAAGCAGTCTTCGAAATTGGTATCGGCAAGATTCACCCTGAACTTGTTAAACTAATTGGTCGCCTACATTTTAGAACAAGTTATGGTCAAAACGCCTTACAACACTCAAAGGAAGTTGCCTTCCTTGCAGGTAAACTTGCAGCAGAAATTGGTGAAGATGAAACTCTAGCTCGTCGTGCTGGTTTATTACATGATATTGGTAAAGCAACTGACCATGAAACAGAAGGTAGCCACGTTGAAATTGGTGTTGAAATTGCTACTAAGTTTAGAGAAAATCCAACTGTTATTGACGCAATAGCATCACACCATGGTGATAAAGAAGCTCAAACAGTTATTGCTCATCTTGTTGCAGCCGCAGATACATTATCAGCAGCTCGCCCAGGAGCACGTAGTGAATCACTTGATAATTATATTAAGAGATTACAACAATTAGAAGACTTAACAAATGAATTTAAAGGTGTTGATAAAACATATGCACTTCAAGCAGGTCGTGAAGTTCGTATTATTGTTAAACCTGAAGAAATCACTGATGCTGAAGCTTGCATGTTAGCACGTGAAATTAAAAATAAGATTGAAACAACTATGAATTATCCAGGCAATATTAAAGTAGTTGTAATAAGAGAAGTTCGAGTTCAAGAAACAGCTCGTTAGAAAGACTAAAAGAAAATGAAAATTTTAATGATTGGTGATGTATATGGAGCGATGGGTCGCAACATTTTAGAATCCAAACTACCAGAATTAAGATCTCAAAAGGGAATTAATTTTGTAATAGTTAATGCTGAAAATATTGCTCATGGTTCAGGAATTACAGAAACATATTATAAACAATTGTTAGACAAAAATGTGAATGTCATAACTCTAGGCAATCATGCATTTAGAAATAATGATATTCATAACTTTATTCAAAATGCGAATTTGTTAGTAAGACCACTTAATCTTCCCAAAGGTAATCCCGGAAAAGGATACGTAACAGTTAGGTACAATAATATAACGATTACGGTTTTCCAAGTATTAGGCCGTACATTTATGGCAGGACCAATTGATTGTCCTTTCCGAGCAACTGAGGAACTATTAAATAGTGTAAAAAGTGATATCTACATTTGTGATTTTCATGGAGAAACAACTAGTGAAAAAATAGCTTATGGATTATATTTCGATGGAAAAGTTAACATAATTGTTGGAACTCACACTCATGTTCAAACCAATGATGCTCATGTTTTAAATAATGGAACAATGTATATCACAGATCTTGGAATGACAGGAGCCCGTGATGGTGTAATTGGTGTTGATCCAGCTATGATCCAGGCTAAATTCATTACTGGTCTTCCATGCCGGCACATCCCAATGGATAAAGGAAAAAAACAATTATGTGGCTTAATTATAGAAATAAATGAAGTAACGCATAAAGTGACAAATTTCGAGGTAGTTAATATGATACAATAGTAAATGTAAGTCATTAAATCCTTTCTTTATGAATAGAATTAAATGAATACAAATTTACTAGGAGGTATTATATTATGGATGTATTAAAAGTTTCATCAAAATCAAAACCAAACTCAGTTGCTGGTGCGTTAGCTAATGCTTTTCGCGAAAAACAAACTGTTGAAATTCAAGCAGTAGGTGCTGGATCTCTAAACCAAGCAATTAAAGCAATCGCAATCGCAAGAGGTTATGTTGCTCCAACAGGAAAGGATTTGGTATGTGTCCCTGCATTCAGCGACATCATGATTGATGGTGAAGAACGTACCGCAATTAAATTAATTGTTGAATCTCGTAAATAAGTTGGCGTTTGCCAACTTTTTGTATGAAAGGAGGTGTCAATGTGAATTTACCAACATTAATGACATCAAGATTAATTATTAGACCAATATCAGTACTAGATGCTGATGATATGTATGAATATGCACGCACACCTTATGTGGGACCTCAAGCTGGTTGGGAACCACACATATCAATTGACCAAACTATTGCGATTATTAGAAATATGCAAATGATTAAATCACCATATGAACTTGGAAATTGGGCCATTGTTTACCGTGATAATGGAAAAATGATAGGAACAATTGAACTATATAATCATATACCTAATTTTAAAGCTGAACTTGGCTATGCTTTAAATCCATCATACTGGGGACAAGGTATAATTCCTGAAGCCGCATTTGAAGTTTTAAATTATGGATTTGAATACTTAAATTTAAAAAGAATAGAAGTAGGAGTATTTGTTGATAATTACCAATCACAAAGGGTATGTGACAAGTTAGGATTCATCAAAGAAGGTGTAGCTAGAAATGGTTATCTTCGTTATGATGGAAAAATATTTGATAAAATTCAATATGGAATAACAAATCAAGAATTTTTTGAAAAATTCGGAAAGTAGTAAATATGAAGAAAAAAGTACAATACGTAAAACTAGTTGAACCATCAATTAAAGAAGCAAGAATGAGAAGAAATGAAACAATAGATATTCATCACTTTTTAATGAATCCTAAATATTTAAATTTAGGGGTTGGGGAAAAATATTTACTTAAAACCTATGGATGTCAAGGCAATTTAGCAGATAGTGAAAAAATTGCCGGTATGCTTGAAATGATGGGATTTGAAGAAACAAATAATGAACTTGAAGCAACCTTCGTTTTATTTAATACTTGTGCAATTAGAGAAAACGCTGAAGAAAGAGTATTTGGAGAATTAGGAAGACTTCAAAAATATAAAAAACAAAACCCAGATATGTTAATTGGTATTTGTGGATGTATGCCTCAAGAAGAAAAAATAATAACAGCTTTAAAGGAAAAGTTTCCACAAGTAGATATTGTCTTTGGTACACATAATATTTCATCACTTCCTGAATATTTATATGATAGAATGATTGAATCAAAAAGATCAATTGAAGTATTATCAATTGAAGGTGATATATATGAAGACTTACCAGTTAAAAGAGATCATCCTAAAAAAGCTTGGGTAAACATTATGTATGGATGTGATGAATTTTGTACATATTGTATCGTGCCATACACAAGAGGAAAAGAAAGATCGAGAAGACCAGAAGCAATTATTGAAGAAGTAAAGCAATTAGCTAAAGATGGATACATTGAAGTAACCTTACTTGGTCAAAATGTAAATGCTTATGGAAAAGATTTTAAAGATTTAAATTATACTTTTGCTAATCTTTTAGAAGACCTTCACAAAACCGATATTAAACGCATTCGTTATACTACATCTCACCCAAGAGATTTAGATGATGCGACAATCGATGCGATGGCTTTGGGTGGCAATATTATGCCTCATCTACACTTACCTGTTCAGTCTGGTAGTGATACAGTTCTCAAGAAAATGAACCGTAAATATACCAAAGAAGAATATATGGATAAGATTAATAAATTAAAAACAAAAATTCCAAATATTAGTCTTACAACCGATATTATTGTTGCCTTTCCTGGTGAGAGTGAAGAAGACTTCCAAAAAACAATTGAATTAGTTAAAGAAGTTGGATATGCCGGAGCTTATACTTTTATATATTCTCCACGTGAAGGAACCCCAGCCTCAAAGTATCCTAATCCTTTAACCGAAGAAGAAAAACACCAAAGATTAGAAGCCTTAAATGAAGTAGTAAATGAATATGCATTAAAAGCCCATAAAGAATATGAAAATAAAATTGTTGAAGTTTTGGTTGAAGGCCCAAGTAAAAACAATGATAAAATTCTTACAGGATATACTCCTCAAAATATGTTAGTAAACTTTGAGGGTGATAACATAAAAGTAGGGGATCTTGTTAAGGTGAAAATAAATAAAGCATATTCATGGCATTTGTTTGGTGAATTGTTAAAATAAAAACAATTTCTTATATTACTTGAAATTATTATTTTTATGTGATATGATTTAAAAGAGGTGATAGCATGACTTTAAGAAGATTTATTGTTTTGTTTGTATTAATACTCGATGTTGCATCATTTCCATTTGCTTGTGATTGCTCATCAAAATCTAGAAGTAAAAAAGTTATGATTGATACATTTACGGCATATGAAGAATGTCCAAAATACACAGATAAAGAAGGCAACCAGAAAAGCGTTTTTGAGTTTAGTAGATATGATATAGTTTATGTTCAAAACTTTGAAGTTAAGCTTAATGAAAAATTTGAACTATCAAAAACCGTACTTGACTATACTGATGTATCAGAAGAAAATCCTGAACCAACTTCTAAAACATATACAATTACTGGTTGGAAAAAACTAAAAAGTGCTGATCCTAAACTAGGAAGTGATATAATTTCATTACCATATATTTATAATGATAGTGATTTTCTTCCATACTATAGAGGCGCTAGAAATGTTATTGTTTTAATACCTATCGTTGAACAAGTAATGTAAAATAAGAATAAATAGCCGTTTGTGGTTATTTATTCTTTTCTTTTGCATATATTATGAATGAGTAAGAAAAAATTGTCACGTCTAGTCTAAATAATGAATATATTATTATTGAGGAGGGATATAGATGAATGAAGTTCGCGAAATAGTCACCAGAGCCGTTGTTGCCAAGGGTAAAAAAATCTTTCGTGTTAATGAACGAATAAATCCAACTAATGATGCTTTTAGTATTTTAGGATGCTGGGTAATTAATCACAATTTTGAAGCAGAACTAAAAGAAAAGAAAGTAGATTTAAAAGGTAATTTTGAAGTAAATGTTTGGTATGCATATGATAACAATACCAAAACTGACATTGCGAGATCTACCATAAACTATGATGGCTGTATAAAGGTAAGAGAAATCATTTGTGATAATATTGGCGATAATTGCGATGTTATCGCAAGAGTATTACAACAGCCAACATGTACTAATGCGATAATAACGGATCAAGGAATTGAAATAGAAGTAGTATTCGAAGTATTAGTTGAAGTAATTGGCGAAACTAAGATGATGGTTACAGTCTTTAATTGCGTCGATAATTTAGAACCTGATGATGATTTTGAAAATGAAATAAATGAAGACTTTCTAAATGATACACCAACAAGTTAAGGAGGAAATCATGGTACAACATATTGTGAGAATGAATGAAACAATAGAAAAAATTGCACTAACTTACAATTTAAACATAAGTGAAATTAAAAATATTAATCAGCACATTAGAGATTGGGATAAACTAGTGGCGGGGACAAAATTAAATTTACCATCAATACCAGAAATAGTAAAAGATGATTTAAATGATGTTGAACCTTTTATTGAAGATTATTATCCTAAAATAACAAATTTAAGTGATCTTACTTCTAATGAGGAAAACATAATTAAGGCTGATGTCGAAAATAGTCTTAATGAATCGAAGGATAACAAAGAGATGGGTCAAAAACCTCAAGAAGTAAAACAAACTAAAACAATGAAAGAAGTAAATTATCCAAAATCGTCAATTTTTTATAATGGATATTATCCTCCTTATCCACCGTATTATCCATACTATCCGCCATACAATTTAAGAAAACGAAAAACAACAATATAATAGTTAAGCGTAAGCATAATATTGCTTACGTTTTTACATAGAATAAAATAAGGGTTATTGAATAATATCTTTGTAGTTTTAAGTGTTTACTTTTTTCTAAAAATAGTGTATAATAATTATGAAAGGTTAGGTGATAGAAATGAATGAATTAACAGTTAAGACATTAATTAATCAAATTCATAAGGAACAAGATTTTGTGAATATTCATAAGATCTTAATCGATTATCACCCGTATGATGTTGCAGATGCGTTTAAGAGACTTGATGAAGAAGATCGAAAAAAAATATACAAGGCGTTAAGTAGTACTGAACTTGCTGATATATTTGAATATTTAGATGAAGAGGATGCTGTTAAATATTTAGAAGAAATGAATTTGACAGAAGGCGCTAAAATTCTTAATCAAATGGAATCTGATGATGCTGCTGATGTTATTAATGAAATGAGTGAGGAAGGGTTAGATAAGTATTATTTGGATGTTTTGCCAGCTGAAGATAGAAATGAACTTGACACTCTTGCTAAATATGATGATGATACTGCTGGTTCTATTATGGGAACCAATTATATTGAATTAAATACAACAATGGATGTTAAAGATGCTATGCGTAAACTTGTTTTAGAGGCTAATGAATCAGAAGTAATTGACCCTTTATTTGTAACAAGCGATGGCATATTAAAAGGAACTATTGACTTAAAGGATCTTATTATCGCGAGATCTCCTCTTACGATAGATAAGATAATTGATAAAAACTTTATTGCTTGTAATGTTAATGATGAAATAAGTACTGTTACGAAAAAGATAAAGGATTATAACTTGTATGCTATTCCAGTTTTGGATAATGATAAATTAGTTGGCGTAATTACTATCGATGATGCCATTGATGAAGTTGTGGATGAAATTAAAGAAGACTATGGCATGATGGCTGGTGTTACTAGTGATATTGATGAACAAACTAGTATCTTTGGACATATGCTTAAACGTATTCCTTGGCTTATTTGTTTACTTGCTTTAAGTTTGTTGATTTCAAATATTACAAGTCAATTTGAAGAAGTAATAGTTGAAGTAACTATTTTTGCTTTTTTTCAATCATTAATTTTTGATATGGCAGGTAATGCAGGAACTCAAAGTTTGGCTGTTACAGTAAGAAGTATTAGCCGTCATGAAATGGATAATGGAAAAGGTATTAGAAGACATCTTGGTAAAGAATTTTTAACGGCCTTAATTACATCCTGTATTTTAGGCGTGATAACTTTCATTACTAGTTTTATATATATGTTAATTAGGAATGATTCGATGTATGTTGAATGGCTAGTGGCCTTAATTATTGGTGGATCATTAAGTATTTCATTATTACTTACGGAAATGCTAGGAGCAGTAGTTCCTGTATTTTTCCATAAGATAAAAGTTGATCCAGCAGTTGCCTCGGGGCCATTAATTACAACTTTAAGTGATACAATCTCAATAGTTGTTTACTTTGGCCTTGCTACAGCGTTTATGAGTATGGTGGTTGTAGGAGGTAACAAGTAATGGTTGATAAAGAAAAAATTATAACTTTAATTGAGAATACAAATGATGTAAATGAGTTAAAAAACATATTAAGTAACTATCATAATTTTGATATTGCTGAAATAATTAAAAGTGTAGATTCTGATAAACAAGCGTTAATAATGTCACTATTTACTGATGAAGAACTTGCTGATATTTTAGCGTATATGGATGCCGATGATACTTCAGATATTTTAAGCGATGTTGATAATAAAAAAGCTGCTTCCATTATTAATGAAATGGAACCAGATGATGCGGCCGATGTACTTGATGAACTTGAAACAGAACAAGCAAGTGAAATTATAAAGCTACTAGATGCTGATGTTAAAGAAGATATAGATAATCTATCAAAATATGCTGATGGTACTGCTGGTTCTATTATGAATTCAAATTTCTTAATGGCTTATGAGTACTGGGATGTTAAAGATGCCATGCGTTTAGTTGTTAAAGAAGCACCTGATGTCGAAAATATTAATACAATTATGATAGTTGATAAAAATGATGTTTTAGTTGGAACACTAGATTTAAAAAAATTAATAATTAGTAAATCACCATGCCAATTAAATGAAATAATGGTAAGCCATTTTCAATCTGTAAAAGTAGAACAAAAGATTGAAGAAGTAGTAAAAATGATAAGTGATTATGACACATACTTGATGCCTGTTATAGATGATAATGGCATAATTAAAGGAATTATCACTATGGATGATGCGTTTGATGAAGCTGTTGATGCGGTTGAAGATGACTATGCAAAATTAGCTGGTTTAACAGAAGGGGAAGAAAGTGACGAGAGTGTTGGATTATCAATTAAAAAGAGAATCCCCTGGTTAATAATTCTATTATTTTTAGATTTAGGTGTATCACTTGTTATATCTATGTTTAGTAAAGTAATAGTAGCTGTACCACTTTTAGCTTTCTTTCAAGCAGCTGTTTTAGGACTTGCTGGTAACTGTGGAACTCAAAGCTTGGCTGTTGCAGTTAGAAGAATTAGTGAGAATAAATTAAATAAAACAAAACTTATTTTAAAGCACTTAACGAAAGAAACATTACTTGGAATATGTACGGGACTAGTCCTTGGAATTGTTTCATTTGGACTAGTTGTTGGTATGCTTTATCTTAAAAAAGAAGTAGAAATTCCCCCTGTAAAAATTGCTTTAGTGCTTAGTGTTTCCATCACTTGTGCTGTTGCGACATCTAATTTATTTGGTGCTTTAGTGCCAGTAATTTTCTATAAATGTAAGGTTGATCCAGCAGTTGCTTCGGGTCCATTTATAACTACTATTAACGATGTAATTGTTGTAATATTATACTTTGGCATTGCGATGATAATGCTTGGTAATTATCTATAAAACTACAAGGACTAGGTTTTCTAGTTCTTTTCTTTTATTAATTTAAGGGAAAAAATCATTAAGTAAATGCTAAAATATGGAAAAAAAGTAAAATATTTCATTTACACATGTCAATAAAAACTAAAATATATAAGTAAAACCTAGATAAAATGGCAAAAACTAAAAATAAAAAAATTAAAAAAAGTAAAAATAAGCGTTTTCATTAGTTAAAAATATGAAAAAAAGATAAAAAAATAGTATAATAACTGTACAATAAGGTAATAAAAATGATACAAAATAAGGAGGCCTCATTATGAAGCATAAACGAAGTACTATTATTTTAGTGATAATAGCGTTAGTTACTTTAATGTATGGTTGTAAAAATAAAACGACACAACTGGGAAATGTCAAAGTAATATTGGAACTTGAAGGTGGTACTTATAAATCAAGTAAAACTGCTGTGACATACTGGTATTCACTAAAAGGTGATAGTATGCTGATAAAAGATCCAACCTCGTTATCAAAAGATAATGATGTTGAAAAGCAAGGATATGAACTTGTTGGTTGGTATCGTACTAAAAATGTTACTAAAACCGAAAATGGCGATGTTGTAACATATAGTGGTAAATGGGATTTTGACAATGATAGAGTTACAACTGATGGTATAACTTTATATGCTAACTGGCAAATTAAACGTGTATATTCGTTTGACATTTATTGTTTAAACGAAAATGGTGAAGAAGTTAAATTATGCAATTACGTTGTAAATGCAGGCGGTCAGTTGAGTGAAGAAATAGATGAAGTGCAATACCGAGATGGTTATACTTTTATTAGATATTTAGATGAAAACGGAAATCCATGGGATATGAATTTTAAACACCCAGGCGGAGATATTACTGAACCAATCAAGGTTATCGCAAAATATGAAGAAGGTAACTATAAAGTAGTTAAAACACGAAGAGAACTTCAAAATGCATTAAAAGCTAATAACAATATTTATCTTGATGATGATATTGACATGGAAGGAAAGACTTTCTATTATCGTGAGTATAAAGGAATAATTAAAGGTAATAACCACCGAATTTACAACTTTAGTTTAACTACAAGTAGTGCAAGCTTGAAAGATAGTTTAGTTGATAATAACTTATACATCAGTATGTTTGATCAATTGACTAATGCAACTATTACAGATACCACATTTGATGAAGTAACGCTTATTTTAGATGCTGGTCTTCCAAGTATTCAAAATATTTACATTATTCCAATCGCAAGAAAATTGGAAAGCACTAAATTAGAAAATGTTATCTTTAAAGGTACATATCAAATAACAGTATGGCCTAGTGATACATTTAATAAAAATGAAAACTTCATTCTAGTAGATGATGAAGCATATTTAGAAAAAGATGAAACATCAGTTACATCAACAACAGTAGAATTTAAATTATTAACGGAGGAAAAGTAGAATTAAAATGAAAAATTTATCTAAAAAATTATTTATTTTTGTTATGGTAATTGTAACCGCATTTACTGTAACAAGTTGTAAAAGTTGCAAGGGCGGAGATGATGAAGACCGCACATACTATAATAACGAAGAAGATGCTTTAGTATTTTCATCACAAGCAGTTGATAAAGTATTTAACCCATTCTTCTCAACAACAGGACCAGATAGTAATGTTATTGGAATGACACAAATTGGTATGATTGGTAACGATAAAGAAGGTAATCCAACTTATGGTGATAATGAATCCGTTGTTACTAAAGATTTACAAATTGTTACTGAAAAAGATGGTTCATATACAACTTATTATTTTGTATTAAAAAACAATGTAAGATTCTCTAATGGATCATACTTAACAATAAAAGACGTATTATTTAATTTATATGTTTATCTAGATCCAGTATATACTGGTTCAAGCACAATCTATTCTACAGATATAGTTGGCTTAAAACAATATCGTACTCAAGAAGGAAATCCTGATGAACAAGAAAGTTTTAAAGACCAATTTGATACTGCTGCACGTGCAAGAATCACTGCACTAGTAAGTGCAAGTACTGAAATCTTAAAAGACTTAACATTGGATGAAGCTGGTTATTTAGCAAAACTTGCTGAATACACTACTAAATCAGATAGCTATAAAAATGTTGTTAAAGATTACAAACAAGCAATTGAACTATTCAAAAAAGAATTAGAAAGTGATTATACAAATGCTATCGACTCATATTCAGACATTACATTCTCAGATGAGTCTGGTAAAGTATTTAAAAATTTAATTACAACAGATGTTGAAGCATTCTTATACAATGAAGGATACATTACATGGTCTAAAAAAGAAGGTAAACTTTCAACTTCACTTTCCGTATACGATGTTGCTGAATTAAAGAAATGGACAAAAGAACAAGCAATTGAAGCAATTCTTGCTGATAAGATTCCTGATGATATTAATGAAATCGTTAAATACTGGGGTACTTCAGTAGAATTATTCAACTATATCTCTAATGAAGAACTTGAGAATTATTATAAAGATCGTACAAGAACATACTCAAATATTGAAGGTATTAAATTTGCTAATCGTAAAGAAGCAGTTACAGTAAATAATAAAAAATATGATGTTGTACAATATGATGAAAATGGTAATGTAAAAGAAGGATACAATGAAGTATTAAGTATTAAGATTAAAGAAGTTGACCCTAAAGCAATTTGGAACTTTGCATTCGGTGTTGCTCCTATGTATTATTACTCAGATCAAGAACATATTGATAAATTTGATTTCGAAGAAAACTTTGGTGTTGAATATGGTTCACCAACATTCATGAATACAGTTGTTAAAAACCCTGATCGTATTGGCGTTCCAGTAGGTGCTGGTGCTTATGCGGCTAGTAAATCAAGTGGTGGTATCACTAATATTCAACCTGGTGAATTCTACGATAAAGGTGTTATTTACTTTGAAAGAAATCCATATTATCTAATGGGAACTCCAACAATCAAAAAAGTTCGTTTCCAAGTTGTTGCAGAAAATCAAATGTTAGACACATTATATAGCAAAGGTATCGACTTTATTGAACCAAGTGCAAAACCTGATACAATCGCCGAACTTGCCGGTAAAGCTAACCAAGGTATTAGTTACCAAACAATCAAAGCTTCAGGTTATGGTTACATTGGTATTAATGCAAGTAAAGTAGTAGACCTAGAAGTAAGACAAGCAATTATGCATGCAATTAACACTGATGAATGTGTTAAATATTATAAAGGCACTGCCCTTCCAGTTTATCGTTCAATGTCAAGAGCAAGCTGGGCATATCCAAAAGATTCAGTTCCTTATTATCCATATATCGGTTCACCAGTTCCTTCAAACGAAGAATTAAAACAAGTAAATCCTTACTATAGAGATTATGTTAAAAACTTAGGTAAAAAAGCTGGCGATACATTAACAAAAGAAGAACAATTACAATTTATTCGTGATTTAGTTGAAAGTGCTGGATACCAATTAAATGCTAATGGCATTTATCAAAAAGGTAGTAAGCGTGTACTACAATTTACATTTACAATTGCAGGTCAAGAAACTGATCATCCTGCTTATGCAGCATTATTACATGCAAAAGAAATATTGAATGAAGCAGGTTTCCAAGTAGAAGTAAAACCAGATGCTAACGCATTAAAGAAATTATCAGAAGGTAGCTTAACAGTATGGGCAGCCGCATGGGGCTCAACAATTGACCCTGATATGTATCAAGTTTACCACAAAGAATCAAATGCAACATCAGTTAAAAACTGGGGTTACAATGCCATTATTCAAAACAATGGTGGTGAATATGATGAAGAAGTTGAAATTCTAGATTACTTATCAGAACTTATTGAAAAGGCACGTAAAACAAATAATCAAGCAGATAGAAAGAGTGATTATGAAAAAGCCTTGACAGAAGTAATGAAACTTGCAATTGAACTTCCTACATATCAAAGAGATGATTTGTTTGTTTATAATTCAGAAAAAATTGATGTGTCAACATTAACACCACAATCTGAATTATCACCTTATAAAGGCTTAACTAGTGATCTTTGGAGAGTTTCATTATACGTTAAAGAAAAATAAGATATTTGGAAACGCTAATTCATAGGCGTTTCCAATTTCTCAAAAAAGGAGTTATAAAATGTTTAAATATATAATCAAAAGATTATTAATTTCGATTATAATCTTGTTCGGTGTATCACTGATTATTTACTCATTAGTAAGATTAATGCCTAATAATTATGTAGAAACAAAATATGCGGAAGGCTTAAGCCAAGGAACAATTAAAGAAGAAGATATAAAGAAATTTAAAGAATTATATGGAATCGGTGATGATTCATTTAAGGGGATTGTTGGTGGATATTTTAAATGGTTAGGAAAACTTTGTAAGGGAGATCTTGGAACTTCATTTAAATATGAAAAACCTGTTGCTACAGTTATAAAAGAAAATATGTGGATATCGTTTGCGATTGCAATAGTCGCGACAATACTCCAATTCTTAATAGCAATTCCACTGGGTATTTCCAGTGCAACGCATCAGTATTCGGTGAGAGATTATACCGTCACAGTCTTTACAATGATTGGTATTTCTCTACCTACTTACTTTTTTGCGGCGATAGTTATTAAAATATTTGCAGTAAATTTAGGCTGGTTACCATCTAATGGTTTAATTTCAGCAACTGCTAACTATGCTGATAATTGTGCTGGATCATTTCAAAAATTTGGTGATATTTTAAAACACTTAATCCTTCCAATTTTTGTTAGTGTTATTTTATCGATTGGTGGATTAATGAGATATACAAGAACTAATACACTTGAAGTATTAGGTGCTGATTACATTCGTACAGCACGTGCTAAAGGCTTATCAGAAAAGAAAGTAATTTATAAACATGCATTTAGAAATACAATGATTCCATTAGTTACTCTTCTTGCGGGAATTTTGCCATCACTCTTTGGTGGTATGATGATAACCGAAGAAGTGTTTGCTATTGATGGTATTGGTCGATTGGCTTACACAGCATTAATGCAAGGTGATATACCATTTGTAATGGGATACAATATGTTCTTAGCAGTATTAACCGTTATTGGAACACTACTATCTGATATTATGTATTCAATAGTAGATCCACGAGTAAAACTAGGAAGGTAGGTGTAAGAAATGATATTAAGTATATTATTACCAACCATTACAATTTTACTAGTAGTGATTATTTGTGGTTTTATTATCACAAACAAAAAAGGAACTAAAAAAGTAAAATATGATCATAAAATTTCAAGAGAAAATCATCATAAAGTTAAAAAAATAAAGCAAACAATTTTAGTTGAAAAAAATGAAATATCAGATGCAGAATTAGATGAAATAGAAAATGTGGAAGAAACTAAATCAGAAGTAGAAACAAATTTAAATACTATTCCACTTAATGAAATTGACAAAATAGAAGAAACGATTATTGAAGAAAATGAAGAAACTACATCGTTAGAAGATACATACAAAGAAATGAGTCCAATGCGACTTGTACTTCGTAGATTCTTCCGTTCTAAACTTTCAATTGTTGGTATCATAATGATCGTATTCTTGTTCCTATTCTCATTCTTAGGCCCTGTTATTTATACAAAATGGGGTGAAGAAACAGTTGATAGAAGTCAAGTAGTTGATACAACAATTAAGACTTACACTTATGTTGATGAAAATGGTGAACAACAAATAGTTCATGAAGTAATCGAGATAGTAAGTGAATATAGACAATATGCAGACCCTAGTAAGGAACACTTATTAGGAACTGACGATAAAGGCATGGATGTTTTTGTTAGACTAATGTATGGTGGTAGAATATCACTAACAATTGGTTTTATCGTTGTAATTTTAGAAACATTAATCGGAATTGTCTTAGGCGGTATATCAGGCTATTTTGGTGGTTGGGTTGATCAATTGATAATGCGTATAGTTGATATTTTCAATTGTATTCCAACACTTCCAATTCTACTTATCGCTTCCGCAATAATTGATGCTCGTTTTAGTGCTGAATTAAATAATCAAATAACTTCAACTCAGCGCATATATATTCTAATGGCAATCATTACAATATTTAGTTGGAGTGGAGTAGCAAGACTTGTTCGTGGACAAATTCTAGCCTTAAGAGAACAAGAATATATTACCGCAACCGAGGTGATGGGCTTACCAACATGGAGAAAAATATTTAAACATTTAATTCCTAATGTAATGCCTCAACTAATTGTATCAATGACATTAGGACTTGGTAGTGTAATTCTGTATGAATCAACATTAAGTTATTTAGGACTTGGTGTTCAAGTTCCTAAAGCTGCTTGGGGTACGATGATCGCAACAGCAAAAACAAGAGAAGTACTTCAATATCATACCAATGTATGGCTACCTGCGGGCTTATTAATCGTTGTTGCTGTACTTGGATTTAACTTTATTGGTGATGGCTTACGTGATGCCATGGATCCAAAGGCTAAGAAATAGGAGGTAAAACAATGAAAGAAAAAACAAAAAAACCTTCTAATTATATTAGCATAAAAGAAAGCCGTAAAATAATTAAATATAATATTAAACAAATGAAATACTATGAAGCTTTAAAAAAGCAACATCGTAATGTTAAAGAATATACTTCAGTAATGAAGGATGAAAATAATTTAATTGAAATAGAAAATTTAAAAACTTGTTTCTTTACTGACAATGGTACTGTTATGTCAGTTAATGGTGTATCATTTGATATTCCTAAAAACAAAATTGTTGGTGTGGTTGGTGAATCTGGTTGTGGCAAGAGCGTTACTTCTCTTTCCATTATGCAATTAGTACAATCTCCACAAGGACAAGTAGTTGATGGTGAAATTAGATTTAATAATAATGATTTAGGCTATGATGAAAATCATCAAAAATTGGCATACGATATAACTAAAATGCCTACTAAAGAAATGTATAAAATTCGTGGAAAAGATATTACAATGATTTTCCAAGAACCAATGACTAGTTTAAATCCAGTATTTACAATTGGTTATCAACTTGATGAAGTATCATTTATCCATACTCCATCAATGTCAAAAGCTGATGCGAAAAAACATAGTATAGAGATGCTTACTAAAGTTGGTATTTCTATGCCTGAACATGTATATAAATCATATCCTCATGAATTATCAGGTGGTATGAGACAAAGAGTTATGATAGCGATGGCCCTTGCTGGTAATCCCAAACTAATTATTGCGGATGAACCAACTACGGCACTAGATGTTACAATTCAAGCTCAAATTCTTGAGTTATTAAAAGAACTACAAAAGGAACAAGGCTGTTCAATTATGTTAATTACTCACGATCTTGGAGTAATTGCTGAAATGGCTGATGAAGTAGTAATTATGTATGCAGGTCGAGTTATTGAAAAAGGTACTGCCCATGAAATTTTCCATAATCCACTTCATCCATATACAATTGGATTACAAAAGAGTAAACCGTTAATTACGTCAAGTTCAACTGAACCATTATACTCAATTCCAGGTCAAGTACCTAATCCAATTAATTTACCAAACACATGTTACTTTAAAAATAGATGTAATAAATGTATTGAAAAGTGTAAGGGTTTATACCCACATGAAATAAAAGTAAGCGATACACACTATGTATCATGTTACTTATATGAGGAAAGTGAGGTTAAAGATAATGAGTAATAGCAAACAAGATGTTTCTGTTTCAAATTTAGAACCTAAATATGTATTAAGAGTTCAAAACTTAAAAAAATACTTTCCTCTAAATAAAAATCTTTTTGGTAAACCTGGTGCTTACCTTAAAGCAGTTGACAACATAACTTTTGATGTAGAAAAAGGACAAACCATTGGTGTTGTTGGTGAATCTGGTTGTGGTAAAACAACACTAGGACGTACAATTTTAAAACTTTATGATGTGGACGGCGGTAAGATTTATTTTAACGATGTTGATATTACAAATTTAAAGAAATCACAAATGCGTAAATATCGTACTGATATTCAATTAATTTTCCAAGACCCATATTCAAGTTTACCACCAAGAATGACAATTGGTAGTATTATTGCGGAAGCTGTAAAAGTACACAAGATTGTACCAAAATCAGAAGTGCGTGAATATGTATATGACATTATGAAAAAATGCGGGTTACAACCCCAATATTATGATCGTTATCCTCATGAATTTTCAGGTGGACAACGTCAAAGAATTTGTATTGCAAGAGCTCTTGCGGTTAAACCTAAACTAGTTATTTGTGATGAACCAGTTAGTGCATTAGACGTTTCTATTCAAGCACAAATAATAAATCTATTAAAAGAATTACAAACAACAATGGGACTTACCTATGTATTTATTTCGCATGATTTATCTGTAGTAAAATATATAACAGATAAAATCTTAGTAATGTATTTAGGTAATATGATGGAACTTGGAGAAACTGATGAAATTTTTGCTAATCCACTTCATCCATATACACAAGCTTTATTCTCAGCTGTTCCAATTCCTGACCCTGATGTTAAAATGAAACGTATTATTTTAGGTGGTGATATTCCTTCACCTGCTACTCCTCCCAAAGGATGTAAGTTTCACACAAGATGTTCAAAATGTATGAGCGTCTGCAAGATGAAAGAACCAAAATATAGTGAGGCATCTCCTAATCATTTTGTAGCTTGTCATCTATATAATAAAGATGTAATGATGAATCTAGACTATTATGATTCAGAATATAAGAGATTAGAAAAAGAAAAACAAGAGAAAGAAAATGAAAGAAAAAAATAAAAAACAAAAATATGTAGATGATGGACATACCATATACAATATGGATGTTGATGGTATGCCTCATCGCCGATTCCATAATAAAGAAGGTATTGACGTAACTAAAAAAGAACGTAGAGCAATAATAGGGGCAGCACTCCTGCATTACTTACCGATTTTATTAGGTGTGCTTGGATGCTTTGGTATTGCGTTCCTTCTTGTATTATTATGGTTACGCTAATTTAAGGAAGGAGATAGTATGAAAAAGAAAATACTAACTGCCTTAATGCTTGGACTTACTATTTTAACTTGTACTGCATGTGCTCAAAAATCACAAATTAAGGAAAACTCAAATAGTAATCCCCAACAGTTACAAATATTAAAAAGTGATTTGAAATTAACTCAAGATCAAATTATGTCGCAAATTAAGGCAGAACATTTAATTCAAAATAATGGTTATTTAGATTCTGATGAAGTAGTAAGCATTATCACTCTAGATAGTCCATCAGTAATTGATAATTATCTAGCGTCTGGTTACTTAACTTATAAGTCAATAAATGAATATGCAAATTCATCTAAAGGACGAAGTGATGTACGTAAAATAGAAAAAGAACAACAAGAATTAGAAGATAAATTATTTGAACAGAACTTAATTAAAAAAGTTGAATATCGATACTCAACTATTCTTAATGGTATAGCAGTAAAAACAACTTATAAAAACTTTAAAAAGTTGGATGGAATTCAAAATATAAAATCCACAATTTTATCAGACACATATAATTTACCTAAAGCATCAAGCACAGGTGGTTATAGTGCAGTTGAAAATGTTGTTGAAGTATATGAAACTGGTATTTATAAGTCAGACAGTGTATCCTTTACAGGTAATGGAACAGCTGTAGCAGTTCTAGACTCTGGTTTTGATTGTAGTCATACTGTTTTTACAAATCAACCTGAGAAAGCATTATATAGTAAAGATTATATTGAATCATTAATTAAAACAACAGATCAAACTAAAATCTTAAATGCGGTTAAATTTACACCAAGTCTTAAAATTTCTGATGTTTATTATAGTGAAAAGATTCCTTATGCTTATGACTATGCTGATAAAGATACTGATGTAAATCCATATGATTCAGAACATGGTACTCACGTTGCTGGTATCATTGGTGGTAAAGATGATGTAATAACTGGTATTGCTGTTAACACTCAATTAGTATTAATGAAAGTTTTCCCTGACCTTGATGCTGGTGGTAAAACTGAAGATATTATTGCGGCACTTGAAGATGCAGTAATCATTGGTGTAGATGCAATTAACATGTCACTTGGTTCATCATGTGGTTTTGCTAGAGAAGTAGATAAAGAAGAAGTAAATGCTATATACGACAAAATCAATGAAAGTGGTATTAGCTTAATCACTGCCGCAAGTAATAGTTATAGTGCTGGTTTTGGTGGTGAACAAGGCAATACAAACTTTGTTACTAATCCAGATTCTGGTACAGTAGGTTCACCATCAACTTATGATGCAGCTTTATCAGTTGCTTCTATCAGTGGTGTTAAGAGTAAATATTTAGTAGCTAATGGTACGCAAGTATTATTCTATAAAGAATCAAATGCTGTAACAGGTAAAGAAAATGACTTCTTTAAAGAACTAGGAATTGGAAAAGGGGAATCTAAAGAATTTGAATATGTTACAGTTCCAGGCATGGGTCTTAAGTCTAATTTTAATAACTTAGACTTAAAAGGCAAAATTGCTCTAGTTAGACGTGGCAGTAATACCTTTGAAGAAAAAGCTTTGTATGCTAAAAAGGCCGGAGCTGTAGCTTGTATTATTTACAATAATATTGATGGCGATATTTTAATGTCAATGGGTAAAACCGATCATATTCCAACAATTTCAATTTCTAAAGATGATGGTACAATGCTTGCTAGTAAAGCTAAAGGTACAATTCTTGTAAACTATGATAACCAAGCGGGTCCATTTATGTCGGACTTCTCAAGTTGGGGCCCAACTCCATCACTTGGATTAAAACCTGAAATCACTGCCCATGGTGGTAGTATTAAATCGGCTATCCCTGGTGGTGGTTATGATGAATTAAGTGGTACTTCAATGGCTACACCTAACCTTTGTGGTATTGTAATTTTAATAAGACAATACTTAAAGGAAAAATATCCTGACATTTCATCAAAAGAATTATCAGAATTAACTAATAAATTACTAATGTCCACCGCAACAATTGCGTTGAATGAAGAAGGAAATCCTTATTCTCCACGTAAACAAGGTGCGGGACTTGCAAGTATTAGAAATGCGGTTAACACACCAGCTTATATTACAGTTGATGGAACTGACAGAACTAAACTTGAATTAGGTGATGATCCTAAACGCCTTGGTAAATATGAAATGGTATTTAACGTTGCTAATTTATCAAGCGAAACAATTAGTTATGATTTATCAGTAATTGGTATGACGGAAAGTGTATCAACATCTGATAGTAAACACGTTGCTGAAAAAGCTCAAATTTTAGATGGAGATACAAGTTATGAAGTTCTTGAATCTGGTGAATTAGTTAATAATACATTAACAATTGCTGGTAACACTTCAACAAAAGTTAAAGTTACTTATTCACTATCTGATAGTGATAAAGAAATGATGAATAATTTATTCCCTTATGGAATGTATGTAGAAGGATTTGTTAAATTAAAATCTAATGTTACAACGGAAGAACAAAAAATTGATTTGAACGTTCCGTTCTTAGCCTTCTATGGTGATTGGACAGAAGCGCCAATGTTTGATAAAACTTATTTCGAAGTAGAATCAGAAGCACATAATGGTGCTATTGATGATGAAGATAAATTAAAAGCTGACTACTATGCTACTACACCATATGGATCTTATTTCTATAATTATTTAATACCACTTGGTACATATTTATATGATATAGATGAAAGCATGTATGAAGCTATCCCTGCTAGTGAAGATCACATAGCAATATCTAATATATTAGGAACCATTGATGGTATATCGGCAGTTTATGCAGGACTACTTAGAAATGCTAAAAAGATGACATTTACTGTTACCGATAAATTGACAGGTGAAGTAGTACACACTCATATTGATTATAACGCAAATAAAGCATACTCAGTAGGTGGCTCGCCTGTTCCTTATTATGAAAACTTAAAATTTAAATCTAAAGAGTTAGGACTAATTAATAACCGACAATATGAATTTAAGATGGTTGGCGAATTAGACTATGGCGATGGTGGAGCTGAAAATAACGTTCGTAATAGTTTCAGTTTTGATTTCTATTTAGATGATGAAGCTCCAGTATTAAAAGATGTTCAATATGAAAAGAAATATGATAAGACATTAAAGAAAGATAGATATTATATTACAATGACAGTATATGATAATCAATATGTTCAATCAATCAGTCCGATTATCTTTACTTCATCTTCATCATATACTCTACTTTCAGATAAACCAATTCCTGTATATTCTGAAAGAGGAAAAGATGCAACAGTTCGTTTTGAAATAACTGATTACTTAGAAGATATATTTGATGATGCGATTATTCCTAATGCATTAGCCTTCTCTATTGATGATTATGCCTTAAATTCAAATATTTATTTATGCCAACTTCCTGGTACTCAAGGTGACTTTAAGTTTACAAAAGATGGTACTATGGATGGGGTAGATCTAGTAATTTTATCAATGTATGAAAATGAAATTATTGATGTAACTAAATTCTTAGCTTCAGCTGATCAAACATCAGATGTTGATAAAGATTATCTAAATCATTTAACTTGGACTTCTTCAAATTCCACAATCGCAGAAGTTGATAAAGGTCAAGTTAAATGTCTAAAACCAGGACGTGCTACAATTACTGCTCGTGAAGCTTATAATGGTAAACAAGCTGTACTTATTATAAATGTTAAAGAACGACCTGATGGTAATAATAAAGAAACTAATAATGTTATCGATAATATTGATGATGCAAGACTTAAGTCAATGCGTTTCTCGTATTTTGAAACAATATTTGCTTATTCACGTGCTGCTCAAACAAGTAAAATAGGTTCAACTGGTGATCGTATATTCATAGATAGTTTAGATGAATTAAGTTTCTATCCAGGTGAACAAATTCAATTATATCATGATTTTAACCCATGGTATGCGGAAAGTAAGTATGAATTAACTTATTCATCAACTGACCCAGATGTTGCCTCAGTAGATGAAAATGGCGTTGTAAAAGCCTATAAAGAAGGCACTACAATTATTACTTTAAATGCCAAAGGTTCAAGAATTAATGCAAGTGTTACAATAACTATTAAAAATCCATTTGTCATTGAAAACCGTACACTTATAGCGTATAAGGGTTTAGGTGGCAAAGTAGTAATTCCAGATGATGAAGGTATCTTATATATAGGAGCGTATGCTTTCTGTTTATATGAAACTGATCGAACTATTGAACTTACAGAAGATGATTATGATAAGAATAAGATTCCTGCAAGTAATACATCGATAACTTCAGTTGTTATTCCTGAAGGTGTTGAGGAAATTCAAAAATATGCATTCTATAATTGTCCAGGATTAAACGAAGTGGTTCTACCAAGTTCTGTTAAGATAGTTAGAGAATATGCATTCTGTAAAGATGCAAAATTAGAAACAATTAACTTAGATACAGTTACGGTAATTGGCCGTGAAGCGTTTAAAGATTGTGCAAAATTAAATAATATTAATTTACCAAAGATTTATGCAATAGGTGCAGATGCATTTACAAATTGTGTATCTTTAGAAACAGTTGATTTGACAACATTAAGAAATACTGGTAAACAAGCATTTAAAGGATGTACAGCTCTTACCTCTGTTGTTTTATCACCTGATACTAAATTATCATATGCGATGTTTGTTATGAGTGGATTAACAAGTGTTGATATATATGAACAAGTAGAAATCCCTGAGTTCTGCTTCGCTAAATGTGATAATCTAGAAACTGTTACAATTAATAATGATATTATAAATGTTGGTAAAGGTGCATTTAGTGATTGTCCAAAATTAACAAATGTTAAGTTTAATGCAAGCGTTGATAGACTTGATGAACAAGCATTCTATAATTGTACTGGACTTAGAACTATTACCCTTCCTAACAATGAAGTATCACTAGGAAAAAATTGTTTCTATAAATGTAAAAATTTAGGAGCGATTGGTTTCGCCGAAAATACAAAATTAGAAAATTTGGATGGTTCTTTCTTCCATGAAACAGATTTAACAGCTTTCAATGTATCAAACAGTAACCCATACTATGCATCAGAAAATGGTTTACTACTAAACAAAGAAGGAACAAAAGTAATTTTCGCTGCTCCAGCATTCTTTAATAATAATTCAAAACTTATAAATAGTACATATGTACTAGATAGTAAATATACAGTGATTGGTGAAGGTGCTTTTGCAGGTATTAATTTTACAAAACTTGAATTTACAAATAAAGAATTAGTTATTGAAGGTTATGCTTTTGCTAATAGTTCAACTTTAACAGAAGTTGTGTTACCTGCTGAAGGTATCGCAAGTATTGGTGAATATGCCTTTGTTAATAATAGCGAATTAAAAATAATTAATTTAGAAAATGTTAAAACAATAAAGAAATATGCTTTCTCAACAACTGGCTTAAAGGAAATTGTCATTAGTAGTGATGCCGTTTGTGAAGAAGGTGCATTCTATAATTCCAAAGTATCAAAAGTAACAATCGGCGAAAATGCTGAATTTGGTTTTGGTGCTTTCCAAAACTGCTTATCATTAAAAGAAGTAGTAATGCCTGAAAATGGTGGTGTTCATTTTGGTAAATCATGTTTTGCGAAAGACACATTACTTGAAACAATTGATTTATCAAAGACTGATGAATATATTGAAGACGAAGCATTCTATGGTTGTACAAGTCTAAAGATTGCTGAGCTAAATAATGTAAAACGTATTGGTCAATATGCGTTTGCAGATTGTGAAGTTTTAAGTTATTTGAGAATGCCAATAGTTGAAGAAATTGGTGAAGGTGCTTTTACTCAATATCTTGTAACTGGTGGTGCAGCTCAAATCATGGAATTAATTTTACCAGAAACATTAAAGTCAATTGGTACAGGTGCCTTTGCTAGTTGCTTAGGTCTTACCGAAATTGTTATTCCATCTGGTTTAACTGAAGTTAGTGAATTTGCTTTTGCAGGCTGTTCAAAAATACAACTTGTAACTCTAGGTTCTAATGTTACTAAAATTGGTGAAAGAGCCTTTATGGGTTGTGAAAATTTAAAAGAAATTAATCTTGAAAAGATAGAAGTAATTGGCGGATATGCTTTTGCTGGTTGTGAAAAACTAGAATCAGTAAATCTTGCTAAAGTTAAAACTATTGAAGAAGCTGCATTTGTAAAATGCTATAGCTTAGATGAATTAGGCGAAATGAATGAACTTGAAAAAGTTGGACAATTTGCCTTCCAATTAGTAAGTGTTAAAAAGATTATTGCTCCAAAGCTTTCAATAATTGAAGATGGTGCATTCCAAATGAATAGTGAATTAGTTGAATTTACATTCTCTAAAAACTTAAGTAAGATTGGTCAATTAGTATTTGAAGAATGTCCAAATCTTGCTAAATACAGTTATTATGTAGATGATAAAGAAACTACAGATGATGGCGTGATAAATGAATATGCTCGTTTAATTAATGGTGCATTATATATTGTATTACCATCTAATCATTTAGAACTAAAATCAATTCCAGCAGCACTTAATGTAACAACATTTGAAGTTGCTGAAGGTACATATCGTATTGATACTTATGCAGGTAATAGTAATAAAAACATTAAAGTACTAGTTTTCCCTGATAGTCTAAAGAGCATTGGTAACTTTGCTTTCTATCAATATGATAACTTAATAGCTGTTGAATTTAAATCATTCACTGCCCCTGCCTTAGAAGATGCATATGCTGAAAAAGCAGCACTTTTAGAAAGTGATCCTGGATACAATTTATTACACAAGTATGTTAACTTATTTGGATATGAATTATATTATTATACATTTATTGATTTAGTTGGTAAAAAAGAGCCAATTGGTTTTATTATTCCTGACAGTAAAGAAATAGAAGGATATGATTCAATTGTATACGAAGGATTCTTTGGTAAACTTGAAAATGCAGAAATTAGTGACTATGAACCTATGCATAAAAATATGATTAAATTTATTGAAAGTGCTAAACAAATTGAACAACTTAAGAAAGTCTTATTAACTGATGAAAAGTTAATTGATGGCGCACTTACTGCTTATAATGCGATAAAACAAGATCCTACAAAGTATGGTTATACAACGGAAGAATGGAGTCACTTTGCAGAAGTAGTAATTAAAGCCAAAGCTGAACTTAAAAAACTACAATTTGCAAATGCAAGTAAAGCAGTTAAACTTTTACAAACAGATATTGATGCTTTACCTGAAGCATTTAGTATTGACTTATTAGCTAAGTTAAATGATATTACAGTTCGTTTGAACAACTTATCATTAAGTGAAAAAACATTATTAGATTTAACAAAATATGATAGTATTGTTGCCTCATATAAACAATATGTTGCTTCAATTGCTAATGATGCTGCACCTTTACAAAATAGTAGTACTGCTACCAATGTGTCAAAAGTTAGTATTAATGTTTTATCAATACTTGCTTTATGTGCCTTATACGTTTTAAAAAAACGTATTCATAAGTAGGGGGTGGGTCAAATGAAAAAAGTTAAAATTACAATACTTACTTTAGTATTAGCCTTAATCATGATTCCTAGTTTTGTTTCATGTAAAGGTGATAATAAAGATGAAATTGAAACTTATCAAAGTACAATTAATGAAAATGTTAAAACAAGTACAAAAGTTGAAACTGTACTTACAATTAAAGATAGTGATGTCGTAGTTTACAATCAAATTAAAACAATTACTATTGTCGATGAAACTAAAGCAACTGTAGTGTTTACAACTACATCACTAGATGATAATTTTGAACTTGTTACAAGCAAAGATACAGAAATTATCGAAAATTTAAAGGTAGCTGATTTATTCAGTTTAACCTTACAAAAAGATTTATTTAAATCATACACCTTAAAAGATAATAATTTTAATGGCGAAATAGCTAAAGAAAACATATCAAAAGTTTTTAATAGTGATATTAAAACAAAAGATATTGCAAAACTTTCCATCACTTTTGAAAATAATAAAATTAAAAAGATAGAATGTACGTATGTAACTGAAACAAATAGAGTAGTTGCTTTATGTACAACCTATGAATATTAGGAGGTGAAAGTAATGCGTAATAAAGTTATTAAATTTCCACTTTTATGTTTGTTAGTTTTTGCTTGCATATTTGGAGTGTTTGCTTCTTCATGCAAAAGTTGTAAAGAAGATAATCCACCAAAACCAGGACCAGGACCAGATCCAAAACCAAATCCAGAACCCGAGGTTACAGTTAGTATTCAAGGTAAAAGCGAAGTTAGAAGTGGAAGAGAGGCTAAATATACAGCCTATATTGATGGTGAAGTTAGTAGTGAAGTTACATGGGAAATTAGAGATGGTGCAGATTATGCAACAATATCTAAAGATGGTCTTTTTACCGCAAAAGATGTAAAGGGCGATAAAATAATTGAACTTGTAGCTCGTAGTACTAAAAATAAAAAATGTGAAGCAAGTAAGGCAATCTTAATTGTTTCTAAACCAAATTTAACACAAGAAATGTTAGATGCTTTAAAAGTTGACAAAATTGGTTTTGAAGGATATTTAAGCATAGATGTTTCAGAAATCGGAATTAGTAGTAAACCTATTTCTACATACACATCAGTTCTAAAAACATCAATGGATGGAACTAACTGGTATGCAGAATATGCAAATGCTGATACCGGAACTAACATGGGATTATATATGAGAAATTATGAAGGTTTCGCTAATAAAGTTGGTGTAAGCTATTTAAATGATGAAATGTATGAACCAATGCTAGATGATGATGGCAATAAAGTAAGTTGGGAAGATGCTGGTTTTTATAACAATCTTAAGAACTTAACAGTTAATGATTTTATCTTTAATGAAGATACATGGCGTTATGAATATAAAGGCACTGATAAAAAATTAACAGCTAAACTTGTGGCATCTGCTAACCCATATGATTTTGTTCCAGATCCAAATATGGAGTTTCAATTAATTATTGAAGAAAATGAAATTTTGGGTTTCTATGCGATAAGTAAACCAGATTACAATTTAGCTAAACCTAATAAAGCAATTCTAGAATTATTTGTTGCGGTGGACTGTGGTGATGCTGTGACCGTACCAACAATATCAAAATATGCACATCGTGATTTCCATGATAATCTTGCAAGTGCAATCACATATATGAAAAGTTTAGATAGTTATACATTAGATTTCTTAGGTTTAACCGCATCATATCTTACAAAAGGTTATGTACTTTCTGGTTATACAGAAACAGTAACTAATGAAATATGTTATTTTAGACCTTATTCAGTTGGTTATGATGAATATGGTAAAGAACAAAAAAATTACACAGAAAATGGAAGTTATGGATATAAAAAGATTAGTGATAATTTATATAATTCATTCTATGAAGATAAAGAAGTAACTAATAAATATGCTGCAACACGAGCATATGAAACAACATTTAGTCATGCTAAACCAACCTTTGATTTCGCGGCAGAAATCTTTACAAGATATTCTGAAAATGAAGATGGTTCAATTAGCTATTATGTTGATGATGTTATGTGCTCAGTTGCTTCAACATTCTATTATGGTGTTGGAAATGATGTAAACCTTTATGGCCTTTTCGCAACAACAGGTTCAGCAGTAACTTTTGATAAATATGCACCATTTGTTACAGTTAAAGATGGAAAAATTATTGCATCAAATTTCTATTTCTATTTAGGCTCAATCTTTGGTGATATTTCTATTACTTATAGTGATTTTAATGAAGCCGTGATACCTGAAGATGTGAATATTGATTTTATAACAAGACAAGTTCCAACTTCATGGGCTCAATTAGAGTTCGTAGAATCTAGTGCAAGTTCAACCACTAAAGATGATAAAATGGTTAATGCTTATGATTTTTTACTTAAGTATTATGGTGAAACATCAAAACTTACAAAAGAAGAAATAGAAGAAAATAGTATGTTACCATTCTTTGGAAGTGTACTTGGTGATACCTATGGATTTGGTATGTTAACAATGCATATACCAAATGGTAAAAAGACAGGTTATATGAGTTTAACTTTCTACTATGATGTACCACTTGATAATGATTACACAATTAATTCGTCTCTTGAAAAAATAGGTGAATATTTAGAGTCTTTAGGCTTTAAAGACATAGGAAATGGCGAATACAGCAAGTCTATAAAAGTTAAAGTCATTGAAGAAATTGAGATAAATGGAATAAAAATTGAACAAGAAGTTGAAAAAGAAAAAACAATTTACGTTGCCCCAGTAGATTCAAGTCTAGATTTAATTATCTATATGTGGGGTGATGGTTTATATAAAAAAGGAGAATAAGCAATGAAAAAATTTAGAAATACTTTTATTAAATGTTTTTCACTAGTTTTATTTGTACTATGTTTAGTCTCAGTCGTTGCTTGTGGCAATAAAAAAGTAACAATTAGTTTAAGCTCTAGTGCAAATACAATTAAAATAGGTGAAACCGTAGATTTAACAGTTGAAGTTAAAAATACTGATGATAAAACTTATACTTATAGTGTTGATCCTGCTGATGTAATTTCTATAAAAGAAGATAAAGTCTCAGTAGTTAAAGGTGTAAAAGAAGATGTTGTCGTAACTATTACTGTAACATCCAATGCTGACAAAAACATTAGTAAATCAATCAAACTTACTGTCAAAGCAGAAGTAGTAAATGTTGTTAAGATGGATGTAAGTCTATCAAAAGATACAATCAAAAAAGGTGAAACTGCAAATTTAACAGTTACAATTACTGGTTCAAGTGATACTTCATACACAGTTGAATCATCTCATCCAAAAATTATCGCAATTACTAATGGTATCGTTAGTGTTATTGGTAATGTTGTTCTTGATAAAGTTGTTAATATTACTGTTACAGCAAACGCAGATAAATCAGTTACTAAAACAGTTACAATTATTGTTAAGTCAGAAACTCAAGGTGGAGAGGTTAATGGATTAACATCCACTATGATAGAAGCATTAGGTAATGAAAGCATAACGGTTAAAGGTGTTCTTGAAGATGTATATGTTGATTTTAACCAATCTGACAATAACAGAAATCATAAATATGGCATGACTGTTGAAATGTCAAAAGATGCATGGAGAGGTTCATGGTATAGTTTAGAACAAAAAGATAATGTTATTACTGATAATTATCGTAAGAGCGAAAAGGATGGCTTAAAGAATCAAAAAGGCGAAGTTGGCCATGGACTTGAAAAAGTATATATTAACAGAAATAACAAAGTCGCAAGAAGTCTCGTAAAAGACTATGTAAGTATTCCTACAATTTGGGAATCACAACATTTATGGAATCATTTAGGTCAATTAAATGTTAATAAGTTTAAGTTTAATGAAGATGAACAAAGATATGAATATAGTGTTGATGTAACAAATGAAGAAGATTTATATTTAATGACTTATTTATCATTCTCATTAACACCAATGCTATCAGATACATTAAGTAAAATTTTCTTAGTTGTTGAAGATGGACAAATTACAAAACTAATTGGCCAAACAGAAATTTTATATTATGGTGCTGATGTAAGAGAAGATGCGGATGCTATGAGTTATACAACTATTGAAGTTGAGTTTTCTAAAATTGGTACAACTGTAGTTGGAGATCCTACTCCTTATGAAGCTCCTGAAAATGCAGAACTTTTAACAACTGCTCTTACAAAAATGAAGGAGTTAAAGAACTATACATTTAATATTGTAGAAACACAAATAAACTCTCCTTCAGTAAATTATGATGAATATCAAACTCTTTCCGCAACAAGTAATTCAAAAGTTTTCCTTGCTAGAAAAAATGCTGAAAATAATGATGAAATCAAGAATTTTACAAGCCAAGTTGGTACAGTAGGACTTATTGGCAAGGTTACTGAAGAAGGAGCATTATTTGCTCAAACAAGTATGTATTTATACACAATGGATGATAAACCATATCATACAGAATATTCTGGATATAAACAAAACAGCGATAATACGTTTGATTATTTTGAATATGATACAAAATTAAAAGCTCTAGCTGGAAAGAGAAAATATACAGGTTCATATTTCCAAGAACTTCCTAAATTTGATTTTTCTGCTGATATCTTTACATTTGAATATGCAACATCTAAAGATGGTAAGATGTATTACGTATTTAAATTACGTGATTCCGCAATTACAAGAGAAATTGCAGAACAACTAACTATTAAAAGTTATGGACACTATGGTGAGGCTTCTGTATCTACAACTTTAAGTATTAAGGTAGATGGTGAAGGTAATTTAGTAAGTGCTGTATTCCCTTATTCAATTAGTGGTATCTATAGTGGTTATTATACAGTAAATTATAGCAAATTTAATACAACAGAGTTACCAGTAAAAACATTTGTTGGCTATGTTCCTCGTGAGATAAAAAATTCATGGGGCGAATATACAACTAAATATTATACGGCTACAAACTCAACAAAAGATACACATGATGAAGTTACAACAGTCGTACTTGAAGACATTTTTGGAGATGCAGTAAGTTATTTTCCAACTCCAGAAGTATTTATTAGTGTTTTAGGTGATGCTATTAGTGGTCCTTTCTTTGATTTTACACAAACTGGTTCAGATAGTGATGGTAATCCAATCTACCGCAAATCAATAAGCATTAAGATGACAAGCAGCAATTATGATGAAAACATGCAAATCACAGACTTTGAAGAAATAATTGAAGAATTTACTGAAGTTCTTGGCACATTAGGCTTTAAGATTTCACAAGCCAATACTGATACATCAGGCGGCAAGACAGGTCGTGCAGATCGTTATGTAACATTTATTTATCAAGAAATTATGATTGTTTTCAGTAATAACCATACTAAATTTATTGATATTGATTTTTATAGAACTGGTGAATGGACATTAAAGAAAAGTAATTAATGTTAAGGAGATGTGATAGAATGAGAAAATTAAAATACATATTTCTTGTTTTAGTAGTACTCTTTACATTAGCAAGTTGTGATCTAGGGGGTAACTCCTCTGGATCACCTAAAGTTTCCGTTAAAGCTTTAAAAGATACAATTGAATTAAAAGATACGGAAGTTAATACATATGATTATAAAACCCTATTCGAAATAAAATCAGATGAAACTACTATTGAAGTGTTAGATGAATACCTTGATTTAAGTAGTTTAAAAGAAACTGCAGGTAGTTATAAAATTACTTGTACATATGAAAAGAAAAAAGCAACAGTTACAGTTAATGTTAAAGAAACTGTATATGATGTATTATTAAAGGTTGAGGAAATAACCATTAATCAATTACAAGTAAAAGATTATGATTTCCTTTCTTTATTTACTACAACAATTGATGGTGTTAGTGTTCCTATTACTGAGGATATGATTGAAAATAATGTCAAAGATGTTACTGGAACTTATACATTTATAGTTACATTTAAAAATGTGAGTAAAACTTTAACAGTTCATGTTATTGAAACGCACGAAGCCGAAGTTGTACCTTCATATTTAGTACTTGAACTAACAATTAGTCAAATTCAAAATTTTGATTATACTAAATTATTTAGCTTATACGTTGATTATAAGGCTGAAAAAGTAACAAATGAAATGCTTGATGTAACAAGTTTAAATAGCCCTACCGTTGGTAATACTTATGATGTTATTTTTGATTATACTTTATATAATATTCATCTTACCAAAACAGTTCAAATTAGAATTGTTGAAGAAGAAGAAATAACAATTAGTTCTAAGAACATAATAGTTTATCCAAATGGTGAATATGTTGATCTTACAAAACTATTCGAGATAAAAAAAGGCAATCAAGTTATTCCTGTAACCCTTGATATGATTACTGGAAACATTGATTACTCCATTATTGGTGTTAATACAATAACTTTAAATTATGAAGGCCATACTGCTACTTCAAATGTAGAAGTAAGACGTGGTGTGATTATTAATTATGCAAAAAGTGATACAATTACCATTACAAAAGGCACAAATAAAAATACATATGCTTTTATTAATGATTTTGTAATTGTAATTAATGGTGTAGTATTTAATAATATTTCTGATAAATATTTAGAATATAGTGATGTTGATTTTAACACTCCTGGTGTTTATACTGTTAAACTAACCATTCCATTTAATGATAAAGAGTTAGGAATTCAAGGTGTTAAGTTTACATATGTTGAAAAAACAATTACTTATGTAGTTGTTGAAAACACATATGATGTTAAATTAAATTCAAAAACTGTTGAACTTGAGACAGGTACTACTGAATATGATCCCTTTGATAATATTAATTTAAAAATTAATAATCGTAATCAAACTTTAACAACAATCAAAGATTATGTTGATATTATTACATGTTATGCGGAAGTACTTTCTGATGAGATTGATTTTAATAAAGTTGGTCCTCAAGATGTTAAAGTAGCGTTGTATGTTAATGGTATTGATAATGATCCTATTTATGTTGAATTTACTGTAACAATTAAAGCTAATGTTGAAATTACAAGTACAAATAAAGTGATCTTTAAAGGTCAAACAATTTATACTAAAAATTTATTTACAATTGTTGAAAATGATAAAAATGTAGAAGTCACAAATGATTTAGTTTCAGGAAAAGTTGATTCATTTGTTCCTGGCGTTTATGAAATTGAATTAAATTATAAGGGTATTATCAAAACTTCTAGAGTTGTCGTTTTAGATGATACTTTACTTGGAGAATATCAAACTAGACAAACTACCATTGCTTATGCGGATACATCGGATGATGGTAGTGGCGAAGGATATGGTGATGGTACTACTCCTGATGATGATGTAGTATACAATCCTGTATACAAATTAAAGAACTTAAAAATTACTGATGACTATAAAGTTATTTTTAATAGCTTAGAAGGCGAAATCGTTGATGCGGCTAGCCCTACAGAATTTACTGTTAAAACGGGAACAAATTTACATTATTTCCATTATATCGATGGAATTATTGTTATTGAACCTGATAACTCAAGTAAGTTAACATATAGCGACTCTCGTCGTTCAATTATTTACTTTAGTTCTGATATGTATCAAATTGGTAAATACTATATGATTAACTCTGGTAGTGAATATGTTTTAAGCAACACTACAACAGGATATTCAATAGACTTATTCAAAATAAAAAATAAAGAAACATCAGTTGAAATGTGGTATGCTTTAAAAACTCATTTAATTGACAAAACTAGTGCTGATACTGTTTACACTCTAACCTGGGGCGAAGCAACAATACCTAGTGATTACAATTTTGAAATACAAACTGATGACGCTCCTGCGGTAATTGGTAGTGTAACTTTAAAAGGTGAAACTTACCAATTTATAATGCAAGACAAAAAAATAGGTAAAACTACAAAAACAAGCAGTGAAAAAAAATATGCCAATATGACTTTCACTGGTCTAGTAGATGGTGAAAATGCTACACTTCTTGTATCACAATATGAAGGATTTACTCTTGTTGTTAATGGTACAAAAGTATTTACATTAAACACTAATGAAGTAAGTAATTTAAAAAATGGCGGCATTGATTATGCTACTGACACAGTTTTCTTATATGAATATGAAGATAGCATTTATTCATATAAATTTATTTTAAATGTTAATAATAAAACATTTGAAGTAGAAGAAAAAACTCAACTTTTTGGTAAATATGAAAATGAAAATACATACATTTTCTTTGATGGTTATGGAACTGGTGTTGTAAACTTTAACACTAAGAGTTATTACACAACTCAGTTTAAATACCAAGTTAAAAATAGTGATGTTAAGATTACTTACATTAATACTAATCCAACATTTACATATGAAAGCGAATCAACTTTCTATCTTGATACCTTCAAAAATGTTTTAACAGCTAAGTCATTTATGAATGGTCAAGCTAATGGCGAATCATTTGAAAATGTTGAAATTTTAGATGGTGCGATTGTACGTATTAAATCATATGTTGTTGGTGCTGATGCCGATAGCATTGCTCGTACTGAATTATTAAGTAATATTGAAATTATTACTAAAGATGGAATCTTAAGTGATGCTGAAAAAATCAAATGCATTGATGTTTCAAAAATTAAATTTAGTAAAGCTGGTTTCTATCAATTTACAATTACAATACCAGTTAATGGTGTTGATGTTGTTTCTTACTATGCATGTGAAATAATTGATGCTGTATATAAAAATAATCCAATTGTTGGTATATATGATAGTGGTGTCATTTTTGATGCTAATACATTATCAATTGATAAATATGGCCGAGTAGTTCTTACTTGTTCAAATATTATTTTTAATGGTAATATTACTATTAATGATGATTATAGCTTTGTTATTAAAGCAAACAATGAAGAAAGAGGTAAAGTCACAGTTACTGGTAGAATGATTCAAAACGGAATTATCCTAGTTACTTGTGGTGGTGCAATTTCCTTTACTGATTACTTCACTTTAGGTGAATCTAGTGTATCAGGTACTGACAAGTTTGTTTTAAGAAGAATTATAGTAAGTGGTGCTTACACATATATTCTTGCTGATAGCACCTCAACTATTGGGAAAATTGTAGATGTGGAAATGATAAGTGAAACAATTACAAAAGTAACTAAAGGAAATGAAGAATATTTTGTAAAAATTATAAATTGGAATAACGTTAAATCTGGATTAGTTCTTGCTGATGAATATCGCGGAACTTACACTCTTGAAGGCAGTTCTGATATAGAAGTTGATGGATTTGGCGGAATCAAAGTAGGAAGTATGGCGGGAACTTACACTCTAACTAATGATATTATAACAGTTATTATTGGCTTAGATGCTAAAGTATATCGTTTAAATAATAAAACTTATACATATGAAAAATTAAATATTGCCATCGACAATAGTTTAGTTAGTGGTAAAACATTTACAGCTAGTTATTCATTTATTTGTAGTGGTTTATTCTATACAGCTGAAACAAAATTTATCTTTGGTAAAAATGGAGTTGTAACAGTAGTTTCAACATCAGATGACCATGATGGTGGAAGTGAAAGCTGCTCAGAAGATATATATGATCCAACCTTTGGCAGTAAAAAAGGAATAAATGGAACATATAGTATAACTGGTAATGAACTTACAATAAAAGTGAATGGCGAAACTATTATTTTTGAAATAACTAACATTATAAATGTTAATGAAATAGTACTAATTCAAACATCTGTTGATCCTTCATCACATGGATATTTTGCAGTTAACACTATTTTTGAATTAAACTAGGTTATTTCATAGGAAACTATGTAATAAATATAAAAAGAAAAAAGGAGAAAAATATGAAGCGTAGTAAATTATTATTTGTGATAGTTGCTGCTTTTCTACTAATGATTTCTACTGTATCTTGTACAAATGAATCAGGCACTCATGTTCATAAATATGGTTCTTGGGAAATTACAGTTGAACCAACCTTGACCGAAAAAGGAGAAGTTGTAAAAGTTTGTGAATGTGGTAGAGAATTAAAAGTTGCTATCGCGAAATTATCAGACTCCTCTGTATGGAGTGAAAATACAGAATTAAGAGTTGATCCTACATGCTCAACTGAAGGTAGCGCAACATATACTTCAATATATGGAACCGTTACAATTAATTTAGAAAAAGTAGAACATCAATATAGTGAATGGGAAATTACAGTTAAACCAACACTAACAACTGAAGGTGCTGCTGTTAGAAATTGTATCTATGGTGAAAGTGAAGGAGTTGTTCTTCCTACATTAAATGATGAAACTGTATGGTCATTAACTAGTTCAACTGCTCCAACTTGTTTAGAAGCTGGTTATGACACATATACATCTGTGTATGGCGAAGTGGAAGTTGAAACTTTACCTGCGACAGGGCATACTTTTGGTGATTGGACAATTGTTACAGAACCAAACCTAACAACTGAAGGTGAAGCTGTTAGAAAATGTCACTGTGGTGAAGAAGAAACAGTTACTCTTCCAGTATTAACAGATACTACTGTTTGGACTGTTAAATCAGAAGTTTCTGCTACTTGTACTGTAGCTGGTGAAAAAGTATTTACATCAGTTTATGGTGAAGTTAAACTTGTTTTAGAAGCAACAGGACATACTTTTGGTAGCTGGGTAATTACTGAAGAACCTACAGAAAGTACAACTGGTATGGCAGTTAGAAAATGCCATTGTGGTGAAGAAGAAACAGCTATTCTTGAGGCATTAACTGACGCAGAAACATGGACATTAACTAAAGATGAAAAACCTACTTATAACGCAGCTGGTGGTAAAGTTTATAGTTCAGTTTATGGTGAAGTTAAACTTGTTTTAGAAAAACTTGTTGCTCCATATGATGGAAAAACTTATTCAAATCTTGCGTTTGATGCAGATGATGATAATGAAGGCTTTAAAAACGGTGTAGTTTATCCAATTGATTCATGGAATAAAGCCACTATTACTCTTAATAAAGTTGGTGAAGGCGAAGCTAAAGCTTTCCCATTCCGTGGTTTAAATATGATAACAATGGTAAATCCTGAAACTGGTTTACTAGAATATGCTCAAGTGCCTTATGTAAGTGATGAAGATGGTAATTTATCATTAGATTACAATGATGTAACTAAGTTTGTTGCGTATGTTGATTTTGCAAGTGGATTAATTGTTCGTGTATATCGTAATAATTTTAATAATGTATTATTATTAACTCCATTTGAAACTCAAGCATCAGGAGACAATGCTGTAGCATCATCTTGGGAAAATGCAATGGCAATTGAATACACATATGGTGAAACTGTATATAGAATCTTTATTTATAAAGGTGTTGTATACTTTGGTGTAACATTTGAAGATGCTGCAGGACAAGCAGTAAAAGCAGATGCATGTTATAATGCTCCTTACTTATATGTTAAAAATAGCAAGGGTGAATTAATTGAAGGCTTTGCATTCAATGGTGAAAAAGAAGTCGTTGTAGATGGATTTGAAGGAACTTATGTAAGTGGTTCTGATACACTTGTAATTAGCGGTTTTGGTACTGCTACATATAATGGTGTTCAAGGAACTTATAGCCTTGTTGAAGGTGAAACATTTACAGCTCATTTATATGCTGGTGATGTATATTATGAAGTTACTTTAAATAAAGAAACTAAAGAAGTAGTCGTAGTTAAACCAATGGTTGAAATTACGCTTGATGGTGGTAACTATGGTACTGTTGAAACAGTAAGCGTTAATAAGAATATTGCATATGCACTTCCAACATTGACAAATGAATTACAAGCATTTAAAGGTTGGTTCTATGATGCAGAATTTACACAAGCTGTTGCAGAAAACTTTGTTCCAACTAAGAATGTAACATTATATGCTAAATGGAAAGCAAAAGTTGTTGTTAATCTTGTTGGTGTAGTTGATGGTGATCCAACTGTATTATACCTTGGTGCTGGTGATGTCATTGGTGATGCCCTTCCTAAATACACTGTTGTTGAAACAACATTAATGAGATTTGTTGGTTGGTATTTAGATGCAGAATACAATGATGCTTTATCAGAATCTGCCAAAGTATCTGAAGAAGATAGTAATTTAACAATCTATGCTAAATGGGAAAAATTACCAGCATATTATGGCTCATATAAAGGTAATGAAATTTGGGGTACTACATCTGGTAATAATAATTCTAATAAAGCAGATTTAAATATTGATGCTGATGGTAATATCACTGGTAAATTTACTGGTAAAGTTGTTTCTTATGATTCAACTACTCAAAAGATTACATGGCAAAAGAGCGGTTCAACTAAGACTTATGGTCTATGGTTTGATGAAGAAGCTGGTGTTATCGCAACTCATTATAGTTCACAATCTGAAATTGGTGTTGACTTCTATCTATTTAGTAAAGCCCAAGAATCAAATATCTTTAATGCACATTATGGACTAAATTGTACTAAACCTGGTTCAACATTAACTGGTTACTATGCTCGTTTAGTTACTCTTACTACAAATAAAGGTGTTCAAGATATTCTAGTTTACGGTGATAGAATTTATTCAAACGTTACTGTATCAGATACTGCTGGTAATGCTCTTGCAGTAGAAAAAGTTCAAGACTCTAAAACAGTTGTTGTTAGAGATGCTACAACAAATGAAATTATTATTGCTCTTGCATCATTAGGTGAATCTTTCCGTAAAAATACAAAAACAAAAGCTCTAGATAAATATTTTGGTACTTATACATGTGGTAGTGAAACTGTAGTATTAGACGGTACTGGTGTTATTACTTATGATGGTAAAACTGGTACTTATACTGTTGCTGCTGAAGGTGCTTCATATGGCTTTGATGTATATCTAAATGAAAAAGCTGAATATTATCAATTAACATTAAATGGTACTGAATGCGTAATGAATAAACCTACAGTTGAAATTACATTTGTTGTAGGTGAAGGCCATGTAAATGTTCCATCAATAAATGCTAACATTAATGTTGCAGTAAGTCTTCCAGATGCAACTGAAGAAAATTATGTATTTAATGGTTGGTTCTTTGATCAAGCATTCACAAAAGCAGTTCCTAGTACATTTATTCCAACTGAAGCTGTAACATTATATGCTAAACATTCTAATCCTGCTGATTTAACAATTGTTTATAACAATGGTGAAGAAAATAAAGTAATTAGATATTCTGTTGGTGATGTTGTAAGAATTAGTATGCCTACATACGCTAAACATATGTTCATTGGTTGGTATACAAGTCCTGAATTTGAAGAAGGTACAGTATGGACTAGTGGTACAGTAATTGAAAATAACTTAACAATTTATGCTAAATGGGAAGTTGCTCCTGCATATAATAATGATTATTTACCAGTTGAACTTTATGGTACTAATAAAAATGGTTCTACATCTTCTGTTTATACTAGAACAGTCGCAATCTTAAAAGTTGACCCTTACGGAAAAGCTCCTTCTACAGGCTATCCATTTAATGATGGAGATGTGTCTATTGAAGACTATAATCCTGAACAAGGCACATTAACAATACTTTCTGGTAAGAACGCATATAAAGGTTATATAGATCTTACAACTGGCGTTATTGTTATGACTTACAAATCTGGTGATAAAGCAACATTTGGCGAAGTAATATTCCTTAACCCATTTGATACTAAAGCTACACAAAATGACTTTACAGCTTCATACTGGAATGCTGGTATGACAAGAGCTATTCAATACACATATAATGGTACAACTTATTCATACTTCGTATTTAAGAACCAAGTATTTATGAACGTTTCATTTAAAGATGGTAACAACAATGATGTTGCTGCTGATGATTGTTATACTACATCTACATTATACGTTTATGCAAATGATGGTACACAAATTGCTAAATTTGGCTATGATGGTACAACAATGCAAGAACTAGATGGTTATGAAGGTACATATACAAATGGTGAAAATACTGTTATCTTAAATGGTGTTGACGCAATTACTTTAAATGGTGTAAAAGGTGTTTATAATGTTGCTGAAGGTTCTACATATACAATTGATGCATACGTTGAAAATACATATTATGAAGTAACACTTAATGTAACTGATTACACATATACAATTCACAAACCAATGGTTGAAATTACCTTTGATACTGCTGGAAAAACTGAAGTTCCTGCCCAAACTTTAAATAAGAACATTCAAGTTACTCTTCCTTTAACAGATATAGATGGATTCATTTTCAGAGGTTGGTATTTAGATGCAGAATTTGCCCAAGCTGTTGGTGCTACATATACTCCAACTGAAACATTAACACTATATGCTAAATGGGATGAAGCTGCAATTCTAACTGTTGTTTATGGCAACGGCTTAGAGACAGTTGATGTTAAGTATGGTGTTGGTGATACCGTAAATCCTGTTAAACCTGTATTTACTAATGGCTTAGTATTTGATGGCTGGTACTTAGATTCTGAATTTGCTACTCCATATACTGCAACAACAATTGAACAAAATACTACAATTTATTGTAAGTGGAAAGCTGCAGTCGCAATGTATGGTAAATACACTGGATTTGAAGTTTATGGTTCAAGTGATACTTATATTAACATTACTAATAATAAAACATTTGAAGTTGATGAAAATGGTAAAACTAAGAGTAATGAAAGCAATGTAGTTGGTACTATTTATGATTATAATGAAGAAACAGGTAACTTCAAAATCAAACTAAGTAATGGCAATTATCGTTTTGGTCATTTCGATCAACTAAGTGGAATTATTGCGGTTAACTATTCTACAAATAAAGAAGAACTTGGCAATGACCAATATATCTTCTTTAGTGGTGTAACTAAAGCAATGGGTGAAAAATCTAAGTCTCATAACTTAGGTAAAGGCTATGCTCGTTTTGTTACTGTTTCTGATAATAGTGTTGCAAGTACTGAATTTGTTATCTTTGTATATGGAACAAAAGTATATACTAATGTTACATTTACAGGTGCAGAAAGTCTTTCTAAAGCCGCAACATCTCCAGAATTCTCAGTATTTGATAACAAAGGTAATCTAATTGTAAAATTCAATAAGAGTACTATCGTTACTGAATAATTAATAATTAAAAAAATAAAGTATATCATATAGGTTAATGACCTAGTGATATACTTTTTTATTTATT
>UQAI01000005.1 GCA_900538885.1 uncultured Mollicutes bacterium | reverse complement strand
AAAATTATCAAATTACTTTCACAAACAAAATTAGGTAAGTTTACTCTATGAGTAAGCTTACTTATTTTTTTCTAATTAACAATATAAAATTATAATTTAAGTTGTAAATAATTTTGATGATACTACCCAAGTAATAAAAGATATTGCATCGTAAATGTTTTTTAGTAAATATTTTAATCATCTTAATTGTAAAAATCTGCATAATATGGTATATTTTTAAAAAAGGATGGTTGATAAAATGCGATATACCAATCTCTATTTGAATACAGAATATTCAATGTTACAAAGTTCATGTCGACTTGAAGATACATTTGAAGCACTACGAAAATACAATTATCATGCAGCCGCAATAACGGATGATGGTAATATGTATGGGGTGGTTAAATTCTACCGACTTGCTGAAAAATATAATATTAAACCTATTTTAGGGTTACAATTAAAGTATGAATATAATGGCTATACAAGTAATATTTTGTTATATGCAATGAACAATTTTGGTTATCGCAACCTAATGAAGTTATCTTCCATCTATATGATAAATAATAAAAAAATAGATTTAAATGAAGTATTAAATAATAGTTTGGGTTTGTTAGTAATTATTCCTTTTACAGAGAGTATTCTTTACCAGTATTATCTTAATCGAAACTATAATATGATTTTTCAACATTTAGAAGTATTAAAAAGTTCCTTTGACCAATTGTATGTAGGACTATCTAGACAAGGTGAAAAAGAAATCGAAATTACTAAAGACTGTTATGATATGTTTAGTGGTAATCACTACAAAATGGTAGCAATCTCTAAAGTTAGTTATTTAGATGCAGCAGATATTGATGTGTATCAAACCCTTAAGTCAATCGCAAATTCAGGTGATAAGGTTACTATTAGTGATAAAGAGAAATCATCTCAATTATATTCACCAGAAGAAATTGAAGTAATATTTAATGGTTTTGATGATTTAATTAAAAATACTGAAGAGATTGTTGAAAAATGCAATGTTAAACTTGAATTTGGAAAATACTATTTACCAAGATATGATGAAAATATTGATGCTAATCTTTATTTAAAGGAATTAAGTTATCGAGGATTACAAAAAAGACTAAAACAAAATGGAATAACAAATATTACCCCATACTATGAACGAATTGATTATGAACTAGATACAATCAAATCAATGGGGTTTAGTGATTATTTTCTTATTGTTTGGGATTTTATTAAGTATGCTAAAACAAACGGTATATATGTTGGTCCAGGTAGAGGATCAGCTCCGGCATCACTAGTTGGGTATTCACTAGGAATTACTGACATTGATCCAATTAGGTATAATCTATTGTTTGAACGTTTCTTGAATAAAGAAAGAATTTCTATGCCTGATATAGATACTGATTTTCCAGATGATAAACGTGATGAAGTGATTAAATATGTAGGTAAAAAATATGGTGCAAGTAGAGTGGCTCATATTGTTACTTTTGGAACGTTTAAAGCAAAGTTAGCCTTAAGAGATGCTTCAAGAGTATATAAATTAAGTGATGTAAGACTTAATGAAATTCTAAAAAGAATTAATAGTTTATCATTAAAAGAGATATATACCTCAAGTTTAAAACAAATAATTGAACATGATCAAGTATTACAAAAATTAATGGAAGACTATGAAGATATTAATCAAGTATTAAGTGCCGCTTCAAAAATGGAAGGACTTCCTAGAAATACCTCAACCCATGCTGCGGGGATAATTATTACGCGTAATGATTTAGTTCATCACACGCCCCTTGATAATGGATTAGATGATATATATCAAACGCAATATGAATCCAGTGATTTAGAAGCCTTAGGCCTTTTAAAGATGGACTTTTTAGGACTAAGAAATTTAACTAATATTGATAAATGTTTACAGTTGATTAAACAAAATGGTATTGATTTTTCATTCCCTAAAGAAATGAATGATCAAGAGACTTTTAGAATGTTAGCTCGTGGTGATGTTTCTGGTGTATTCCAATTGGAATCAGCAGGAATGAGAAAAGTGCTAATGGATTTAAAAGTAAATTCATTTGAAGATATTGCTAGTGCACTTGCTTTATATAGGCCAGGCCCTATGGATATGATTCCGCACTTTATTGCGAGAAAATTAGGAAAAGAAAAAATAGAGTATCCCCATCCTGACCTAGAACCAATTTTAAAAGAAACTTATGGTACGATAGTTTACCAAGATCAAATAATGCTTATTGCGAGAAAATTTGCAGGATATAGTTTGGGTAGAGCTGATATTTTAAGAAGAGCAGTATCTAAGAAAAAATTAGAAGTATTAGAAGCTGAACGTGAAAACTTTGTAACCTCTAGTCTTAAACAAGGCTATTCAGATGCAACAGCTAATTTAATTTATGACTATATTGTTAAGTTTGCATCATATGGATTTAATAAAGCACATTCTTTTGCCTATGCAAAAGTTTCATATCAAACAGCTTATTTAAAGTGTCATTATCAAACATATTATCTTGCGACATTAATGTCAAGTGTAATTGGCAGTGATACAGATATTAAGTTATATTATCAAGAAGCATTAAAAAAGAAAATACCAGTAAAAGGGCCTAGTATCAATGATAGTTTTGAAGGTTTTATTACTGATGGTAAAATAATTATATTTCCACTAACAGTCATAAGAGGACTTGGCAGTGTGAAAGTAAACGATATTATTGAAGAAAGAAAAAAAGGTAAGTTTACAAGTTTTGAAGATTTTGTTAAACGTACATCTAATTTTCTAGCTGGTTCAGTAATAGAAAACATCATATATAGTGGAGCTCTTGATTCTTTTGGAATATCTAAGAAAGCGATGATAGATAACTATCAAACAATTATAGATAGAATGGCATATGATTTTGTTGCTAATTATGTTCCACAAGAATATGATCAAGATGAGTTTACTTATGGTGAATTATTAGAACGTGAAAAAAATATTATAGGTTTAAATATTAAATACAATTTTCTTAATCAATATCAAGAATTATATACAAAGTATAACCTAATGCATATAAGTGATGTTAGAGAAAATATGAATGTTAAAGTTTTAGGTTATATTCAATCAATTAAACAAGTAAAAACAAAGAATAATGAAACTATGGCTTTCATCCAGTTTTCTGATGATATAAATGTTGTAGAGTTAACACTCTTTCCTAACGTGTATTCACGTTACAACCATCTTAGAAATGGACAACTATTAATGGTTAATGGCTATACTCAAAGAAGAAAAGAATTACAAATCGTTGTAAATGAAATAAAAGAAATATAGAGGGGGGCATAAATATGCAAGTATTATGTTTTGATATAGGCGGTACCGACATTAAATATGGTATCGTCAAAGATGAAGTAATTATTGAAAAACACAAAGTTCCAACTGAAGCTAGTTCTTCACAAGAAGAATTAGAAAAGAAATTACATAATCTCGCAACAGAGTTACTTTCACGCTATCAAGTAGATGGAGTTGGAGTATCTTGTGCTGGTAGTATTGATTATGAAAGAGGTGTCGTCGCAACAGCACCAGAGGCAATACCAAGTTTTCGAAACTGGGATTTTAAAACATTCTTTCAGAAAAACTTTAATTTAGAGTGTGTTGCTGATAACGATGTGAATTGTTTTGCGATTGCTGAAGGTACAAGTGGAGCTGCTAAAGAATTTAAAAACTTTTTCACTATTACAGTTGGTACTGGTATTGGTGGAGCGATTGTTTTTAATGGTAAAATATGGCGTGGTGCTAACTATAATGCTGGTGAAGTTGGTAGAATGCTTTTACCAAAAGAAAAGTTTGAATCCATTGCCTCAGTTAAAGCTTTAGTTAAATATGCTCAAGATTTAGGCTTAGATGTTCATAATGGTAAAGAAATATTTGACTTGTATGACAAAGATGATTTTCTAGCAGAACAAGCTGTAGCTAATTTCTATCATTACTTAGCAGTTGGTATTGCTAATTTGATATATACGTTTAATCCTGAAGCCTTTGTTATAGGTGGAGGAATAACTAATAGAGAACAATTTATTGAAGAATTGAATAAAACAATAAATAGATATTTAGTAGATGGCTTTAAAAATACCGCAATCATTAAAAGAGCTTACTACAAAAATGATGGTGGTATGATGGGAGCTTATTATAACTTTGTATCAAGAAAGGACTAATATGGAACAATATATTTTAGAAAAAGTTAATAAATGGAAAGCATTTAAAGAATTAGATCAAGACTTAAAAAAAGAACTAGATCAATTAGAAGGAAATGAAGATGCCTTAATTGATGCCTTTGGTAGTGATATCGCCTTTGGTACTGGTGGCTTAAGAGGTATTCTTGGGGTTGGCACTAATCGTATGAATATATATGTTGTACGTAAAACAACATTAGGTTTCTACCAATATATGGAAGAAAAATACCCTAACTTAAAAGAACAAGGGGTTGTAATATCTTATGACTGTCGAAAAAATTCTTACTTATTTGCACAAACAGCTGCTGAAGTTATTGCATCTCAAGGTGCTAAGGTATATATATTCTCAAGTCTACGTTCAACTCCAGAACTAAGTTTTGCGGTTAGACACTTAAAGTGTGCTGGTGGTATCATGATTACCGCAAGTCACAATCCACCAGTTTATAATGGTTATAAAGTTTATGATGATAAAGGATGTCAATTAATTCCACATCTTGCAGATGAAGTTATAGCCAAGATTAGTAAAATAGATGATATGTTTCATATAAAGACTAAGACTTTTAATGAATTGGAAAACCTTGGTTTAGTAAAAGTAATTGATAAAGAAGTTGATGAACCATATGTTGAAAATGTTAAAACTGTAACAGTTCAAAAAGTTCCAACAGACAATATTAAAATTGTATATACACCACTTCATGGCACTGGTGCTTCACATATGGTTAACATTCTTACATCTAAAGGATATCATGTAATTCCAGTTGCTGAACAAATGATACCAGATGGTAATTTTAGTACTTTAAAATCACCAAATCCTGAAGAACCATCAGCTTTTGAGTATGCTATAAAACTAGGAAGAGAAGAAAACGCTGATATCCTTATCGCAACAGATCCTGATGCTGACCGTATGGGTATTGCGGCGAAATCTAAATCTGGAGATTACGTTTTATTAACAGGCAATCAAACAGGTGCTATTCTTCTTGATTATCTTGCAAGATTTAAACAATGTGATAAAAAACGTGTTGTTTTCAATACCATTGTAACCTCTAATTTAGCAAAAGCTATATGTGATAAATATGGCATGGAACTAGTACAAACATTAACAGGTTTTAAGTTTATTGGTGAACAAGCTGCTCTACTTGAAGGTAGTAATGATAAAATGTTCTTCTTTGGGTATGAAGAGTCATATGGTTATGTTATTAAAGACTTTGTACGTGATAAAGACTCTTTCCAAGCATCATTACTTCTTGCAGAAGTTGCATCATACTACAAAACTTTAAATATGACATTAATTGATGCCTTAGAAAAAATCTTTGAAGAATATGGATATTATCTTGAAGGTGTTCATAACATTGCTTTAGCTGGTGCTCAAGGTAGCGCAAGAATAGAAAAAATAATGCGTACTTTCCAAAACATGAAACTTACAGAAATGGCTGGTAAAAAGATTCACATTATTGAAGATTATGATAAACTAGAAAGACATGAGAATGGAACTTGTACAAAACTTACTCTTCCTCAATCATTTGTACTTAAATATATATTTGATGATGGTGGTTGGTTTGTTCTTCGTCCATCGGGAACAGAACCTAAATTAAAGATTTATATTGCGATTAAAGGCAAAACAAGAGAAGAAGCAACAAACTTTATTGCCACTCTTAAAGCTGAAATTTTAAATATGATAGATAACATTTAGAGGTGTATTATGAAAATTAATTATCAAAATGTAAATAAATTTGTATCAACTGAAGAAATCAAAAACAATGAAACTAAAGCGTTGGGTGCATTTAAAACTTTACTAAACAAAACAGGAGAAGGAAATGATTTTCTAGGTTGGATTAAATACCCTTATGAATACGATCAAGATGAATTTGCAAGAATTAAAAAAGCAGCAGAATTTGTAAAACAAAATGCTGAAGTTTTAGTAGTAATTGGTATTGGTGGTTCATATTTAGGTGCGAAAGCGGTAATTGAGGCTTTAACACCATACTTTAAAAAAAGCGGTGTAGAAATAGTATTTTGTGGTAATACACTTTCTTCTACTTATACAGCTGAGTTACTAGAATATGTAAAAGATAAATCTTTCTGTATTAATGTAATATCTAAATCAGGTACAACAACAGAACCTGCAGTTGCGTTTAGATTATTTAAAGAATTACTTGAATCTAAATATGGTAAAGATGCTAATAAACGTATTTTCGCAACCACTGATAAAGCAAGAGGAGCCCTTAGAGTATTATCAACACAAGAAGGTTATGAAACATTTATCGTTCCAGATGATATAGGTGGTAGATACTCTTGGTTTACGGCAGTTGGCTTATTACCAATTGCTTGTGCAGGTATTGACATTGACCAATTAATGCAAGGCGCTAAAGATGCCTATGATGAATTAACAACACTTTCATATATGGAAAATCCGGCTTTACTTTATGCATCAATTCGTAACATTCTATATAACAAGAGTAAAAAAATCGAAGTATTAGTAACTTATGAGCCAAAACTTTCTTTTATCAGTGAATGGTGGAAACAACTATTTGGTGAATCAGAAGGTAAAGATCATAAAGGTGTATTTCCAGCAAGTTTAGTTTATTCTACCGATCTTCATTCAATGGGTCAATATATTCAAGATGGTGAACGCTTAATGTTTGAAACAGTGCTTGACATTAAGAACCCAGAAACTGATATTACAATGAAAGAAGAAGCCCAAGACTTAGATGGCTTAAATTATTTAAAGGGACAAAAATTAAGTGGAGTTAATAAACAAGCTGAACTTGGTACCGTTCTTGCTCATGTTGATGGTGGTGTGCCAAACATTATTCTAGAAATAGAAAAAATAGATGCTTATCATATTGGCTATTTATTATATTTCTTTATGTTAAGTTGTGGCACATGTTGCTATATGACGGGTGTAAATCCATTCAATCAACCAGGAGTTGAAAGTTATAAGAAAAATATGTTTGCTCTTTTAGGTAAACCTGGTTATGAAGAATTAAGAAAAGAATTACAAAAGAGATTATAGAAAATAGGCAGCATTTTTATTGCTGCCTTTCATAAACTCTAAATTTAAATAAACACTTATGCTTGCAAAAAAATCAATAATAAGGTACAATACATATAGATTAAAAATAGTAACATAATAATAGGAGAAACAAGATGGTTATAAAATACAAACTAATAAAGGAAGATCCAAGAACTATGGCTCGTCTTGGACAAGTTACAACTCCTCATTCAACTTTTGATACTCCATGTTTTATGCCAGTTGGTACACAAGCAACTGTTAAAGCTTTGTCAAAAGAAGAATTAGAAGCAATGGAAGTAGGAATTATTTTATCTAATACTTATCATTTATGGTGCCAACCAGGTCATAAAATTATTGAACAAGCGGGAGGCTTACACAAATTTATGAATTGGGATCGCTCCATTCTTACTGACTCAGGTGGATTCCAAGTATTTTCACTTGCGAAAATTAGAGATATCAAAGAAGAAGGTGTTTACTTCAAACATCATAAGAGTGGTAAACAATTATTCTTATCGCCAGAACTTTCGATTGAAATTCAAAATAGTTTAGGTAGTGATATTATGATGAGTTTTGATGAATGCCCACCATATCCTTCTACTCGTGAATATATGGAAAAATCAGTTGAAAGAACTATTAGATGGGCTAAACGCGGACTTGAAGCTCATAAAAACAAAGATACCCAAGGTTTATTTGGAATTGTACAAGGTGGAGAATATGAGGACATTAGAAAGTACTGTGCTAAAGAACTTACATCATTACCTTTTGATGGCTTCTCAATTGGTGGTCTTAGTGTTGGTGAACCAAAGAGTACTCAAAATACAGTTTTAAGTTATACTACTCCATTACTACCTAAAGACAAACCAAGATACTTGATGGGAGTTGGAAGCCCTGGAGCGATACTAGATGGTGTAGAACGTGGTGTAGATATGTTTGACTGTGTACTTCCAACTAGAATTGCTCGTCATTCATGTGCGATGACTTCACATGGTAGATTAATTTTAAAGAATAAAGAATTTGAAACAGATTTTTCACCAATTGACCCTGAATGTGATTGTTATACTTGTAAGAATTATACAAGAGCATATATAAGACATTTGGTAAAAGCTGAAGAAATACTTGCGGCGAGGTTAATATCAATTCACAATATTCATTTTCTTGAAAATTTAATGAAAGGTATTAGGGAAGCAATTAAAGAAGATCGATTCCTTGAATTTAAAGAAGCTTTCTATGAAAAATACGGTTTAAATGATAATGACAAAGATTTCTAAAAATAAAAAAATATTCTTATGTTTAGCTATAATTTTTTGTTTTCTTGCACTTACGAGTTGTAAGATTCGCAATGAGTACAAAACATTTGAACATGGATTTGACCTTACAATAGCAGAAGAACTTCAAGATTATTTTATTTATAAAGAATCAATTCCAAAACTTCATTTTGATATGGATAATGTTAATGTATCAGTTGGTAGTACTAATAGTAATTATGTTTTAGTAGAAAATGATTTTACTAAAGTTAGTGATGCATGGGCAAATCATCTTGCCATGTATAACGATGATCAAAAAATAATAATTAGTTCAACTGATCAAACTAATGATAAAGGAAAAGCTATATTTGGTGGAGTAACCAAAAAACTTGACGAAAAAGATGAATTTGGTAATCCTCAAAAATATAGTAAAGAAATAAGACTTGTTGCGTGGACTACAGATGGTACAAGATATTCTTATCAATATCGAACTTTTGTAAGTGAAGGGAAACGTTATTATGCTTTCTGTTATACTAATTCCTTAACAATGACAATTGAACAACCACTAATGGTGGTAAAGCAAAATAATCAAAATAGATTATTATTATTACCACTCCCTTTTGATACTAAATATGAAGTATCTGGTAGTACACTTACCCTAGATGCATTAATTAATAAAACAACATACTTAGATTCAAAATACTATCACTTTGCTTACCCTAATTATTTAGCCGAAAAATCATTGGAAGAAAAAATTGAAGCTGTTAAAAAATGGTATGAAACATACTGTGATGGAGCATATGATAATGAAGAATTCAAAATCAAGTATGCTGGTGCAGCATATAGTATAAATTTTAACTCCACCAAAAAAGATTCAAGTACAGGCAAAGAAAGTCCAGGTTTTGAAATAAAATATTTAGGAGCTGCCAATTAATAAGTGAACATATGAAGCATATCAGTTTGATATGCTTTTGTTTTTTATTTATATTTTTCTTCTATAAAATATCAATCATTCATATAATTAAATGGTGGTAACAGTGAAAATAAAAACAAAAAAAATTGACTATCCCTTATTAGTAACATTTATGATATTAGTTGTAATAGGTCTTTTAATGGTATATAGTGCCAGTAATGTTGTCGCATCTTATAAATATGATGATGCTTTTTATTTTTTTAAAAGAGAGTTTTTATTTGCGGTAGCAGGACTTTTTTTAATGGCTGTTATTATCAATATGGATATTAACAAATTATTAAAACAAACAACATTGATATTTATTATAAGTGTAGTTTCTTTAATTCTAGTCTTAATACCAGGAATTGGTGTACTTCGTGGTGGAGCAAGAAGCTGGATTGGATTTGGTAGTTTTAGTTTTCAACCAGCTGAATTTGCGAAAATATCTATTATTTTATTACTTGCTAAATATTTAAGTTTACATGATAAAGATTTAGTTAAATTTAAATATTTTATAGGGATATTATTAATTATTTTTATTATCTTTGGCTTAATTATGTTACAACCAGATTTTGGTACCGGTATTGTACTGGTCATATCCTGTATACTATTATTGTTTTGTAGTGGTGCACCTTTAAAGTATTTTATATTATTGTTTATTTTAGGTATATGTGGTATTGTTGCGCTAATTATTAGTGCTCCATATCGAATGGAAAGAATACTAGCTTTTCTTGATCCTTGGTCAGATCCTTTAGGAAGTGGATTTCAAACAATTCAATCACTATATGCAATTTCCCCTAGTGGTATTTTTGGACTTGGTTTTAATAAATCAATGCAGAAACATTTCTTTTTACCAGAACCACAAAATGATTTTATTTTCGCAATAATTTGTGAAGAGTTTGGTTTAATAGGTGGGATTATTGTAATAATGTTATTTGTTTATTTAATTTATAGAATTTTTAAAGTAAGTATTAAAACTACAAATGAACATTATAGGTATATATGCCTTGGAATAGGTTTAATTTATTTTACTCAAGTTTTCATTAATCTTGGAGTGGTAATAGGATTATTACCTGTAACCGGAATTACTTTGCCTATTATTAGTTATGGAGGTTCTAGTTTGTTGTTATCAATGGTGATGATCGCAATAGTATTAAATATTAGTGGTGAAGATAGTGACAGTTAATAGTAATTAATATTAAAATTAAGCATATAATTTATTATATAAAAATAAGGGTGTGAATAAATGAACATTGTATTTTGTGGTGGTGGCACACTTGGACATATATATCCTGCACTTGCGTTAATTAATAAATATAAGCAGAAGTATCCAAATGATAAAGTAATATTTATTACTAATCATAAAGACCAAAAAAGATTTGAAACGATTGATACAATAAATATAGATAAAATCTATTATTTTAATTGTATGGGAAAAAGTAAATCAATTATTAAAAATATCAAAATGATTTTTAAAAATTTAAGAGAACAAATAAAAATAAAAAAACTACTCAAACAAGAACAAATTGAAGTAGTTATAGGAATGGGAGGATATATTAGTGGGATAACAATTAAAACAGCTCAACGTTTAAAATTAAAAACAATCATTCATGAACAAAATAGTATTATAGGCCTTGCTAATAAATTAGTAGCCAAAAAGGCAGATATGTTACTTACAACTTTTCCTTTGCCAAATTATACTAAAAATCAGTATGTAGTGGGGAATCCTAGATATTATGATGCGGAAGAATATAGTAAAAATGAATATCGATCTTCAAAAAATATTTTAATTACATCAGGAACAATTGGATCAGAAGCAATTAATAATCTTGCAATTGAATTCTTAAATAGTGATTTTAGTAAAAACTATACAACTACGCTAATTACTGGTGTAAAATATTACGATAAAGTTAAAGCAAAACTTAAAGATGGTACTCACTATGAGATTCTTGCCTATAGTAATAAAATGCTTGAACTAATGTCTAAAGCCGGTATCATCATTTCTAGAAGTGGTTCTACAACAATATTTGAAATTCTAGGTTCTAAAGCTATTCCTATTTTAATTCCTTCTCCTAATGTTACGGCCAATCATCAATATTTTAACGCTCAATACTTAGAATCTTTAGGTATTGGAATCTTAATTAGAGAAAGAGAATTAACTTTAGATAAAATAATAACAAGTATTCAAGAAATTGATAATAACTATAATGAGTATTTAGATAATTTAAGTATATACTCTCCACCTGCAACTTTTGATGAAATAGTAGAACATATATTAAAATTTAGGAAGCCATAATATGAATAAAATCCAAAACTTTAAAAAATTCATTACTAAACTTCAATTGGGTGATGTAACTGATAATGCAAGTTTTAAGGAGCTTACTTCCATTAAGGTTGGAGGATCATGCGAGTTATTATTTAAACCATTTAATTTAGAAACACTAGTAACAAGTGTAAAATACTTAAAGGAAAATCAAATTCCATATTTTATAATAGGTAAAGGTACAAACTTATTAGTTAATGATCGACATTTTGAACTAGTACTGATTAATTTGGAAAAGTTGAACAATTACTTTATATTAGATGAAAATGATAATGAAATATATATATATGTTGAAGCAGGAGTTAATGCTAGTACGATATCTAAATATTTGCTTACATTAGGTTTATCAGGTGGTGAATTTTTATCAGTTATACCAGGTAGTATTGGTGGTATAACATATATGAATGCAGGAGCTTATAAAAGAAGCATAAGTGAACTAATATACAGTATTACTTATTGTGATGAAAAAGGATCACTTCAAACCGTCTTAAATAAAAATAACAATTTTTCTTTTAATTATCGTACATCATGCTTTCATAATACTACCAAAATAATAACATCAATCGTTTTAAGAATATTAAAAGAAACTCCAGGGGAAAATCCTAAGGAAAAAGTAAAAAGATATTTAAATCTTAAAAGACAAAGTCAACCTCTTCAAACATATAATGCAGGAAGTACCTTTAAAAACAATAATAATTGTTTCACATGGCAAATAATTGATAAACTTGGATATCGAGGATACAAATTAGGTGGGGCAATGGTTAGCGATAAACATGCTAATTTTATAATCAATTATGATAATGCAAGTTTTTTAGATATTATTACTCTTATCAAAATGATTGAATATGATGCAAAAACAAAATTAAATATTGATTTAGAATGTGAATGGGAAATATTACAATAACCCATTCTTTTTTCTTTTTAAATCATATGATAATAACGGAGGCGAAAACAATGCAAAAGCATATTAATTATTTTGATGTTCCCTATCGGAACGTTAACACAAATGAAGAAGTTAGCAATTTCTTTATTCCAAATCTTGCCTTATCATATGGTACGGCATTTAAGACATTGGTTGATAAATATCAAAACTATAATCCTAAAATAATTACAATAACTGACAGCAAAGAAGGATTATTGAGATTAATTCAATCACACTATTTTACTTTAGCTGATCTTGCCCTATATTTAGATGTTAATGATCAAGATCCTAAAGCAATTAATTTGTATAATAATTATGCAAGAGGTTTACTAGAGGCAATTGAGAAATATGAGTCAATATATGGACCACTCCTTTTAGTGAATCATGAATCAAATGCATGGACTTGGCGACGCAGCTGGCCATGGGAAAGGGGGAATAACTAATGTTTATATATATGAAAACATTAATGTATCCTGTGGATATTAAAAAAAGAGATTTGAAAATGGCATCACTTATTGCGACCCAATATGGAGGTCCACAAGGAGAATTAGGAGCTGCTCTTAGATATTTGAATCAACGTTTTACAATGCCAGATGATAAAGGAAAGGCTTTACTTTCAGATATTGGTACGGAAGAAATATCTCATGTGGAAATGATTCAAACAATGATGCACCAACTAATGGATGGAGCAACAATTGAAGAGATTAAAGCCGCAGGCCTAGAAGATTATTATGTAGAGCATGGCAATGACATTTTCCCAGCTAATCCTGATGGTATACCATTTACAGCAGCATATATATCATCTGTAGGAGATGTAATTGCTAACCTTACCGAAGACCTTGCAGCTGAAGAAAAAGCTAGAACCATGTATGACCACTTAATTGATCTAGCAACTGACCCAGATGTTATACAACCACTATTATTCTTAAGAGAAAGAGAAGTAGTACATTATACAAGATTTAAAGAGTTACTTGACGAATATAAACAAAAGGGTTACAAGTAAAAACTTTAACAATGAAATCAGTCTTTTATATTAATTAAAAGGCTGATTTTTAAATATAGACAGGATGTACTAGAAAGATAGATTCACTAAATCCAATTAGATGGTACATATATTCAATTTATCCATATACAATAGGAAATGACCCAATTAACTTCACATATGAAGAAAAAAATGTCAATAGTGATTTAGAATTAGTATATGACCCTCCATCAAAAAAAAAGTTTAAAAGAGGCTGGGATAATTTTTGGAGATCACCTGCAGGTAAAACTCTCGCGATATTGCTATGTATTATTGCGGTAATAATTTCATCATTAACTAATAATTTACATTTACTTCTCTCAGCATTTATATCCGTAGGAGTGTCTTTATTTGTCGGAGGAATGATAACAGGAATACAATCACAAAAAACTGGTAAAGGTTTTTGGAATGGATTCTTAAATTATATTAATGATAATTGGTCACAAACACTAGCTATAGAAATGACAATATATATTGTTTCATTAGGAATTAAAGGTCTAATTCATATTATGACAGATTGCTTTACTAAAGGTACACTAGTATTAACATCAATTGGGCTAGTTAATATAGAAGACATAAAAGTTGGAGATAAAGTATATTCCTATAATGAAAAAACAAAACAAAAAGAACTACAAGAAGTAAAACATTTATTTAGAAAGAAAACAAATAAATAAATGGGTTCACTTACAAGTAAAAGCAAATAAACAAGTAGAAACAATAACATGTACTCCAAATCATCGAATTTATATTAAGAATAAAGGTTGGATAAAAGCAAGTGAAATAGTTGAAAAAGATATACTAATACTGTATAATGGTAAAGAAGCAAAAGTAATAAATAAAGAAATTGAAGAATTACAAAAAGAAGAAGAAACATATAACTTTGAAGTAGAAGATAATCATAATTATTATGTTACATCATCATCGGTATTGGTACATAATGATTGCACAAAGCAAGAGTGTGGACCTGGTAGTGTTCCAAATAGTGATGCAAGTAGCCAAAACCATCACATACTTGGTAAAAAGGTATATCGTTAGTTTAAAAAAAATTTGGAAAAGTAATAAATAGAAATGACTATATAGTGAGAGCGTTTAGACTAGAAGATCATCGTGGTTACCACAAATGGCATCGAAATTTAGATAATGAATTAATCATTGCAGTTGGTAAAGCCGAATCAGTTCTTGAATTTGAAACTATGCTTAATGAAATATATGAAAAAGACATAATAGTTAAAAAATTTGGCGAAATCCAAATCACCTTTAAAATAAAGTAGAAGTGAGAAAGAATTATGAAGTATTATAGAATAGATAGATCAAAAATGTTTCATAGAAGAAAGTATGCATATCTTAGTGTTAATAATGATAACGACAAAGAAGATGAAGAATTTATAAGATATGAAAAATATCAATGCCCACATTGTGGATATAAAAATATGTGGTATTTTTATCCAGAAACATTTGTTGCGGTGTTTTCAACTGATTCAGTAGGAGATTTTTCATTTGGTGTTGATGGCTATGGCGATATTTCTTTTTCTGAAAAAGCCCTAAAAGCTTTTGAAAAATATAAAATAAAAGGATTAAAAGATGTTAAGAAATATAATAAAATGGAAACAACAAGATATAAACCAATTACCTCAATTACAGGTGATTATTATGCAAGTACTATAGATTTTGAAACATTAATACTATATAATTGTAAAGATTTAGGCACGACTAAAATAGATGAAACTTTAGGCTATACCACAAATTGTACTAAATGTATAGCCGGAAAAGTAAAAAACTTATGGGATTTAGATCCTAAAACTAAAATATACTATACAGGATTAAAAGATATAGATAATGATATATTTAGTATATATAGTGATCCATCAATAATATTTGTATCTGAAAGATTTAGAGAAATGTGTATAAAAGAAAATCTAACAAACATTCTTGATAAATTAGTAGAAGTGTTTGATGAATCTGAGTATGAATAATATAAATAATAAAATATAGGATATAAGATATAAATGTAAAAGTTAACTCTGAAAGATTTAATAGAGTTAACTTTTTCTTAACAAGAAAAAACCACCCATAAAATGGATGGTAATAATTATGTTCGGTAATAGTAGAATAAACGTTTTGGGACGTTATCCCATAAATTGGTTAAATCTTTTTCTGTAATGTTTCCGCCAAAACTTAAAATTTCAAAGGTTACATTTTGTTGGACATAGGTCATTTGTGTAGGTGTAAACCCAGAACGCAAATAAAATTTTTTGCGTTTAATTCTTTGTAATTTGTTAGATGAGTCGTATTGTTCTTGCTCAATATCAACAAGTAAAACTTTGTCATTGTTGTTCTTTTTAATTAGTTCAAGTGCTTGACTACCGAAGCCACGATTACGATATTTTGAGCTCATCGCAAAGTATAGTAAGTACACTATATTCTCATGTGATAATGTGACACAAAATCCTACAAAATTATTTTTATAAGTAAAAATATAAGTATTCATATTGTCAATTGTAGCTTCTAAAAATTCATTAAGAGGAATTTGTTCATTTTTTGGAAAAGCTTCATTGTATAGTTTTTCAATATCATGATAATATTTTGATGTAGTATCATATTTAATAATTTCAAGTTCGTTTCTTTGGGAAACACTATATAGATCATTAAAATATGATTTAGTTTCAGCATTTAAGTTTTTTGTGAAATTTTCTAAAAATTCAATAACATTATGATATTTCTTGCTATCGTGATAAGCTTTATCTTCAATTTCATAAATAGATTGTAAAATTTCATTAGAAAATATTTTCCCATAGTCAGTTATCTTTAGGTATTTTTCTTTTTTATTTTCTGGATTTTCTTCAAGTGTTAATAACTTTCTTTCTTTACATTCTTGAACAATAGTATTAATTGTTGTTTTGGGGATATTCCACAAATGACATATATCAGACTGTGTGTGAGGCTTTCCATCATCTAAGGCATATAGTAGTGATAACATATCATCTTTAATGATTAATTTTTTTGCCATTTCTGAATATATTTGACAAATTACATTTACCGATATCATAATTTTACGAATGCTTTCACGATCGTTATTCATTTTTCACCTCCATATATTGTTGACTAATAGTACTAATTAGTACTATAATTGTAACATAAAATTTAATTAATGTCAAATTTGTCTAATAAATTGACTAAATTACAAAATTATTATATAATTAATTATATATAAAAATTTGACGAAAATTGGATACGAAATGTTAAAAATTGGATGTTGAAAAAAACGAAGAAGGTGGTATAATGAAGTTGATGATAGCATCAGACATTCATGGATATTTAGATAACACCAAAGCTTTAATTAAAAAATTTGAAATGCATAAGGCTGATAAATTAATTATTCTTGGTGATATATATCATGGATACAGCTATCAAGATACTAATGAGATGGTAAATCTTTTTAGTAAACTTTGTACAAAACTATATTTACTACGTGGTAACTGTGATAGTGATTATGATGAAGATATATCACCGGTTGGTTTATTGAAAGAACTAGTATTGGAATTTAATAACCGACATATATATTTTAATCATGGTCATCAGGGCTTTCCTAGTGTAGAATTTAAACAAGGTGACATATATTGTCATGGGCATACACATATTCCAAGCATTCGTGAATTAGATAAAATAATTGTGTGTAATCCAGGGTCAGTTAGTTTACCTAGAGGTGGATATAAAGCTAGTTATATGATAATTGATGATGATGGTATATATATCTATGATTTTTTAGATCAATTAATAATTAATTATAATTTTGAGGTGAATAATGAAAAAGATAATTAAAACATTTATTTTAATAGTAGTATTTATTATTTGTTTAATTAATTTTACAAGTTGTAAAACAAATAAAGACATTACCATAACACTATATCCTAATAATGGTGATGAAACAAAAGTCATTAAAGCAAAGGCAAATGAAAAAATACAATTGCCTGAAATCCCTCAAACTGAAGGGTACTTTTTTGTTGGTTGGTTTCTTGATCAACAATTTAAACAAAAAGTGGGATTTCCAGCAACGTTTAAAGAAGATGTAGTATTATATGGTGGCTGGCAAACATTAGTTCAGTATGAACTAGATGAAGAAACAGATACTTATCAAGTAACAGGAGTAGTTTTTTCACATTATAATATTACAATACTTGAGACATATCATGGTAAGAAAGTTACGGCAATCAAGGAAGAAGCCTTTAAAGATAATGGTACAATAATGAATATAAAACTACCAGATACTATTAAAACAATTGGTGATCGAGCATTTATGAATATGCGCTATTTAATGAACATTAATCTTCCTGATGGCTTAGAGGAAATCGGCAATGATATTTTCTTAGATTCAGAAATGATATATTATGAAGATTTAAATGGTTTGCAATATTTGAATAATTGGTTGATTAAAGCAACTACCGCTAAAACAGAAAGTATTAAAATGAAAGAAACAACAGTAGGTATTTTTCCTAGTGCATTTAAAGATAATATATATATTAAAGAAATTACCATTCCATCAACAATTACTAAAATAGCCGCAGACACTTTTAGAAATAGTAGTATCACAACGCTTAATATTCACAAAGATGTTACATATATTGATGAAACAGCGTTAATTTCAACTGAACAATTAACTGCTATTAATGTTGATGAAGACAATCAAGTTTATGAATCTCTTAATGGAGTGTTATATTCAAAAGGGTTAAAAACATTAATTAAGTATCCAAGTGCAAGACCTAATAAAACGGTAACTTTACCAGCTGTAGTTGAGAGAATTTCAGCTAGTGCATTTGATAATTGTAAAAATCTTGAAGAAATTACAATTACGGATAATACTAGATATATCGGTCCTTTAGCATTCAATAATTCTCAAAAATTAAAAATAGTTAATTTGCCAAATACTCTTCAAGAAATAGGTTCAAAAGCTTTTCAAGGTTGCATAGCTTTAGAAAAATTAGAGATTTCTCGCAACTGTAAACTTGGCAAACAAGTTTTAAATGGTTGTGAATCACTTAAAAAATTAACAATTCCTTTTATTATTCAAGATGAATATTTTTATGATGGAACTTATTTATTTGGAAAAACTAAAATAAATGTAACAGAATTAACGATATTAGGTGGAACAAAATTAGTAGATAAAGCGTTAAGTGATTTTACTAGTTTAGTAACATTAAGTTTACCAAATACGATACAAGTAATTGAATCATTAGCCTTTGATGGATTAAATAACTTAAAGGTTTTAAATTTTGAAGGTAATGACTACTATAAAATAATTAACGAAGTTTTATATACTAGTGATGGCAAAAAATTATTATATTATTTACCAACAAACACAAATACACAATTTACAACTCCACTAGCTGTAGAAGAAATTACAAGTAATGCTTTTAGTAATGCTAATAATATATGTATGATTGAATTAACTGAAAATGTAAAAATTGTGAGAAGTCATGCTTTTGTTAATTTAGAAAATCTATCAAATATAATTTTTAGTGGTAATCTTGATGTAGTGGAAGAAGATATATGCGTGGGAACCCCTAATGTACATATGTATTTTAAAGATAAGATGCCAAATAGTAATTGGAGTGAAGGGTTTAATACATATAATTATAAAACAACATTTAATATAACTGAACCTAAAGTAGTTTATACTAATAAAGGTACATACAAAGATAAAGTAGATAATACAATTGTAATAAGTTATTTTGTATATGGTTTAGAGACATATGTTTCAGCAATAAAGATATATGATGAAGATGGTGGAGATGTTACGGCGGACAATCTTAAAAATAGTTCAGTAAACATTATAGAAGTAAGTTTTAAAACATCAGGAAGCTATCAATTAGTAATTACAATTGATGGTAATTCATCAATTACTACAACTGTTTCCATCAAAATAAATGAATAAAAAAAATAAGCTTGTTGATAAAACAAGCTTATTCGTTTCTAAATTGATATTGATATAAGTTAGAGTATAAACCATTGTTTTGAAGGAGCTCATTATGAGTTCCTTTTTCAATAATACCATCCTTAGTAACAACCATTATTTCATCTGCATTCTTAACAGTAGATAAACGATGTGCAACAACAATTGTGGTACGACCTTTACTGAGATTATCTAATGAATTTTGAATTTGTAATTCAGAAATAGTATCTAGTGCACTTGTGGCTTCGTCTAAAATAAGTATTGGTGGATTTTTAAGAAAAGCACGGGCAATTGAAATTCTTTGTTTTTGCCCTCCAGATAGCTTAACTCCACGTTCACCAACATATGTATCATAACCTTGAGGAAGTGTTTCAATGAATTCGTGTATATTAGCGCTTTTAGAGGCTACAATGATTTCATCCATTGATGCATCGAGTTTACCATACGCAATATTTTCTTTAATAGTTCCACCAAAAAGGAAAACATCTTGAGCAACAATTCCAATATTATTACGTAAAGATTCAAGACTATATTGTCTAATGTCAATATCATCAATTTTAATACTGCCATCAATAATATCATAAAAACGAGGAATCAAATGACAAATTGTAGTTTTACCACCACCAGATGGTCCAACTAAAGCAAGGGTAGTTCCTTTATTTATCGTGAAAGAAATATTGTTTAATACTAGGTTTTCGAATTTATCACCATCTTTATTTTTGTATTTAAAACTAACATTTTGAAATTCGAGTTTATCATTAAATTTTTCAAGAGTAATAGGATTAGTACATTCTTTTTCAGTTTCTTCTTTCATTATTTCTTGGAACCTTGCAAAACCGGTTAGGCCACTTTGGATTTGTTCAAATATTGCGATTAAAGTTCGAATAGGACTAATAATCATTGCGACATAAAGAACAGCTGCCGTTAATGAATCATTGGTAATCTTTCCAAATGCAAGTAGTAAACCACTAGCTAGGATAATTACTAAATATAAAAAATCAGTAAAGAAATTCATGCCAGAACCGAAAATTCCCATTTGTTTATATGCAACAGCTCGTGCATTTTTAAAGTTTTCGTTTGATACTTTAAATTTTTCAATTTCATAATTGCTTGCTGCATAAGCTCTAGTAACTCTAATTCCCGAAATTGAACTTTCCACCTGAGCGTTAATTTCACCTGTTTTTTCTCGCATTGTTTTAAAAGCATCTTTCATTTTCTTTCTTCTTTTAACCGCAAACAACACAATAAAGGGAACAATGCCAAAAACAATTAAAGCAAGCCGGTAGTCAACATAAATAACCATCATAACAAATGAAGCAATTAAAGTAATTAATGAGATAAATGTATCTTCTGGTCCGTGATGGGCAAGTTCTGAGATATCCATTAAATCATTAATAATACGTGACATAATAACCCCAGTTTTGTTTTCATCAAGATAAGCAAATGGAAGTTTTTGTAAGTGAATAAATAAATCCTTTCGCATATCACCTTGAATTCTAACTCCAACAATGTGACCCCAATACTGAATAACATAGTTTAAGAAAGCTTTTAGTATATATATACCTAGAAGCACACCACAAAGCACTAAAATTGGTTGCCATTCTTTTTCAGGGGCGTAAGTTCCAATAATGAGTTGGACAATTCTTGGATAAAATATATTACAAATGGCAACAATGCATGCACAAAACAAATCAATAATGAATAACCTAAGATGAGGTTTATAGTAAGACATAAATTTTTTAATCATTTAGTACCTCCATTAATACTTTAACGATTATATCAAAAAAATAAAAAGAAAGCAATAAAATTAAAATAAAACAGTTTAATGGCAAAAAAATGACAAATGTGCTATAATACATATGTTTGAAAGAAGGCAAAATTATGAAGGAAAAAATATTTAAAAATTTTATATATTTTGTGGTTGGCGGCGTTAGTACCCTAACTTTTTGTAATTTTACTTTACCATATTTAACTTACACTATTAGATATAATGAAGAATTACTAGAAACTGTAAAAATGCCAATAAATGGATACAATTTAATGAACTTTTGGAATTTAGGATTTGGTGGCGTTATAGCCTCACTCATTCAAATTTTAGTTTTAACACTATCATTATTATTGTTGATATTAAGTGTTGGTGGAATATTAAAAACAGTAGGAGTGCTAAAAGATTTCCCAGATAAACTTGGAAAATATGAAATTAAAAAAATTTTATATTTAGGTCTTATTTTGCATTTTGGGTTAAATTGTTTATTATTAATCTTCCTAATAGTGATAGCTGTAACAAATAGTGGTAATAGTATGTTCTATACTTACAAGTATAATTTAAATGTCGGAATCTTTATGATGCTTGCTTGGCTTATTGGTAGTATTATAGTTTATAATATACTACCTGAAAAAATATTATCAGAAAGTAAATAAGTGGAGGAATACTTTATGAGTAAAATAATGGCAGTAAATGCTGGAAGTTCATCTTTAAAATTTCAATTACTAGAAATGCCTGAAGAAAAGGTAATTACTGAGGGACTTGTTGAAAAAATAGGATTAGAAAATCCTAACTTTGTTATTAAGTATGAAGGCAAAAAAGAAGAAAAATTAGTTGATGCGAAAGATCATGCTATGGCAGTTGATATCCTATTAAAGGCTTTAATTGAAAAAGGTATTGTTAAAGACTTAAAAGAAATTGCTGGTGTAGGACATAGAATTCTACATTGTGGCGAAAAATATACAGATTCAGTAGTTATGGATGATGAAGCAATTAGTGTTGTAGAATCAGTTAGTGATTTAGGCCCATTACATAATCCCGCTAATTTAACAGGTATTAGAGCTTTTAAAGAAGCATTACCAGGTGTTGTACAAGTAGGTGTGTTCGATACTTCATTTCATTTAACAATGGCACCTGAGGCATATATGTATGGTACACCATATGAATGGTATGAAAAATATCATGTTCGTAAATATGGTTTCCACGGAACAAGTTATCGTTATGTGTCAGCTGAGGCAGCAGCCCGTCTAAATCGTCCACTTGAAGGATTAAAAATGATTATTGCCCATTTAGGTAATGGTGCAAGTCTTGCGGCGATAAAAGATGGTAAAGTTGTAGATACAACAATGGGACTAACTCCACTTGATGGTCTTCCAATGGGAACAAGATCAGGCACTATCGATCCTGCAATTATTGAGTTTATCTGTCATAAAGAAAATAAAACAGTTGAAGAAGTTACAACTATTCTAAATAAAAAATCTGGATACATTGGCTATTTCCCAAAAAGTAGCGATGGCCGTGATTTAAGAAAGGCTCAAGCAGAAGGCGATGTTAAAGCTGATTTAATCTTAAGAATGCAAGAAAAGAAGATAGTAGATTTTATTGGTAGTTACTATGCTTATATGGGCGGATGTGATGTGCTTGTCTTTACTGCTGGTATTGGTGAAAAATCACCACAAACAAGAAGTGAAGTATGTGCCCGCTTAAAAGAAGCCTTTGGTGTTGAAATTGATGAACAAAAGAACATTGATACTTTTGGTAATTATGCAGAAATATCTACACCTAATTCAAAGATTAAAGTATTAGTTGTTCCTACAAACGAAGAACTTATGATCGCAAGAGATGTAATGAGATTAGGTAATATTAAATAACAAAAAACTGCACCTTGGAAGGAAAAACTCCCTAAGGTGCTTTTAAAATATATATATATTTAGAAATTGTACCTCAAAATTAATATAGCCGCTTACCTTGACTTTTATGGTTAATTTTGGTATAATTGTAATAGTTAAATAAAGTAATATATTTGTAAAATAAAACATGCTATGCTATAATGTTGCATAATGAAAATAGAGAAAGGGATGATTGTATGATGAACGCTAGCGATGAAATGTTCACAACGAAACCAATATTAAAGGTAATTGGTGTAGGTGGAGGTGGCGGTAATGCCATTAACAGAATGATCGATAACGATATCCGTGAAGTTGAATATATCGCAATTAATACTGACTGTCAAGTATTAAGATTATCAAAAGCTGAAGTAAGAATACAAATTGGCAAGCAAATAACTAAAGGACTTGGGGCTGGTGCTAATCCTGAAGTTGGCCGTAAAGCTGCTGAAGAATCAGAAGATGAAATAAGAGATGCGATTAAAGGTGCTGATTTAGTATTTATCACAACTGGTATGGGTGGTGGAACTGGTACTGGTGCTGCCCCTGTTATCGCAAGAATTGCGAAAGAACTTGGTTGTGTCGTTGTTGGTATAGTAACAAAACCATTTGGATTTGAAGGCAAACGTCGTATGCAAAATGCTATCCAAGGCATTGAAGAAATGAAACCATTTGTTGATACTTTAATTATTGTCCCTAATGATAAATTATTAGATATAATCGGTACTAATACAACTTACCTAGAAGCATTCAGTGAAGCAGATAATGTTTTACTACATGGTGTAAAAGGTATTTCGGAAATCATATCATTTCCAGGATTAATTAACGTTGACTTTGCGGACGTAAAAACTGTATTATCTGGTAAAGGCACAGCCCTTATGGGTATTGGTATTGCTAGTGGTCCAAATCGTGCAGTATTAGCAGCGAGAATGGCTATTAGTAGTCCATTACTAGAAATTGATATTAATGGAGCGACAGATGCAATTGTTCAAATTACTGGTGATGATGGAATGACAATGAAAGAAATTGAAGATGTAATATCAGAAATTCGTAATGCCTCATCAACAGAAATTGATATTATTCATGGTACAGGTTTAAATTTTGAATTAAATGGTGAAATCGTAGTAACTGTTATCGCAACTGGTTTTGATTTATCAAAAGAAAACAAAATAGCTGAACAAGAAAAAGCGGAAGTTTATCAAAAACATGAAGAACCTCGACCAATCACTCCACATATCGGTGGTGGAACAACTGTAAAACAAGAAGAGGGAAAAGAAGTTAAAGAAACAAAAGTACCAAGTTGGCTTCAAAATAGATATCGTTAATACGATAAAATACTAGTGTAAAAAACTTACATAAAAAGCGGTGAACTCTACCATAAGTGAGAATCAAAAAAGTGCTAAAACCCTAATATAGGGTTTTTTATTTTTTCCTTTCTTGTTATGACAAAATTAGCAAATTTAATGTTGTATAATTGTAGTGGTGATGACAATGATTGTCTATTTAGATTTAGTCCTCATTACAACACTAATTACGGACTATGCAATACTAAAAACTATTAGTTTAGTATGGAAAGAAAAAATAATTATCTATCGCATAATTCTTGCTTTATTTATTAGTTTAGCTAACGTACTATTATTTATTTTTCCTTTTAAACATTTAATGGTAATTCGTTATTTTGTGGGAATTATTATTGTTGTAATTGCATATCCTTATAAAAGTATTAAAACTACTATTATAAAAATAGTAATATACTATTTATTAAATATTGCTTTTGTTGGCACTATTGTAATATTTAAAGTTAAAAATCTGGCAATGCTGTTTGTAGCTTTGTTATTTGTTATTATAAGTTGGATTATTGAAAACTATAAGGGGGTATCAATTAATGAGAATAAACATATATATAAAGTTAGTATTAAGAATATAAATTTTAAAGCCTATTTAGATACTGGAAATACAGTATATTATCAAGGATTACCTATAGTTTTTATTAATAACAAACATATGACAAAATTAAATCTAGAAAAAATAGGAAGTACGATAATACAAGGTATTGGAGGAAATACTAATATTATGATTTATGAAGGTCCACCAGTAGTCATGGCTGGTGCTTCAATTATTGCTAGATACGCTTTTACTAATATTAATAATTATGATGTATTATTACATCGTGATTTCATGGGGGGAAATGATGATTAAATTATTTATTAAATTGTTAGATTGTATATTTAAAAAAAATAAAACTTGTTTCTATATTAATAGCAATAATATTTTACCACCACCATTAGAGGAAAAAGAAGAAACAGAGTTACTGTTAAAAAGTAAAGAAGGAGATATTGATGCTAGAAATACTTTAATAGTACATAATTTACGGCTAGTTGTTTTTATCGCAAAAAAATTCGAATCAACTAAAATTAATATTGAAGATTTAATAAGCATTGGTTCAATGGGATTAATTAAGGGAGTTCAAACTTTCAAAATGGAAAAAAATATTAAACTTGCAACATACGCATCAAGATGCATTGAAAACGAAATATTGATGTATTTAAGAAAAACCCAAAAGTCACGTAATGAATATTCACTAGATGAAGTCTTAAGTGTTGACAATGAAGGAAATGAAATGATTCTAGCAGATATTTTAGGATCGGAAGAACCAGAAACATTAACTAAACTTGCGGAAGAAGAAGATATTGATAATTTATACTATGCGCTAAATAAATTAACAAAGCGGGAAAGAGAAATTATGGTCATGCGTTTTGGCTTATATGATCATCCAGTAATGACTCAAAAAGAAGTTGCCGATGAACTCGGAATATCTCAGTCATATATATCACGCTTAGAAAAAAGAATAATAGATAAAATGCGTCAAGAAATTGAAAATAGAGTAAAAATTGCCTAAGTAATATTTTTTTTGATATAATAATGATAAGAGTAAGGAGGCTTTTAACTATGGCTAAAATAACTGAAGTAACAATAATCGATGAAAAAACATTACGCCTAGAAGTAGATGCGAAAAAAGGTGATGAGATTGATTTATTATCACTAAATAAAATAGATACTACTATTCTACGTGAACAAATAGATAAAGGAAAAAACACAGAATACTTAAAACTTTTAAATGATGTAAAATCAAAACTAGAGTTAGAAAAGAAAAATGAAGTTTTGTTAAAAGAACAAGATATAAAGAAAACTTATGAAGAAAAATTACAAGAACTAAATTCAAAACTAACAATGCTTCAAGCCACATACACATCACTTGAAAAAAGTGTAGCTGAAAAAGCCAAGCTTCAAGCAAGTGAAGAAATTAAAAAATATAATGAGAAGATTCATGAATTAGAAATGTCTAAACAAATAACAGAACAACAAAATAAACTAGAAATAATGAAACTTCAAAATCAAATAGAACTCCAAAATACAAAACTAGCTGATAAAGATAGAGAATGTACCGAAAAGATAAGAATAGCTTTACTTGAAAAAGATAATGAAATCCAAAAAGAGTTAAACGAAAAAGAAAACGAAATCCTAAGATTAAAAAATGATAGAACATCATTAAATATAAAAAGAATTGGTGAAGACTTAGAACGTTGGTGTAATAATGAATACAACTCATATGCACAAAGTGGTTTTCTAAATTGTACATGGGAAAAAGATAATGATTCAATCAAAGAAGACGATGAAACAAAAGGAACAAAGGCAGATTTCATTTTTAGAGTATATACAGGAGAAGATCATAAAGAAGAATTAACTTCGGTAACTTGTGAAATGAAGAGTGAAGACCCTAATTCAGTTAATCGTAAAACTAATGAATCCCATTATAAAAAACTTGATAAAGACCGTACAAAGAAAAAATGTGAATATGCTTTACTTGTTAGTGAACTAGAAATGGAAAACTATGATGTGCCAATCAAAAAGGTACAAGAGTATGAAAAAATGTATGTAGTTCGTCCTCAATATTTTATAACCTTCTTAAGCATTGTGGAAAGTTTAGGTAGAAAATATCAAAAGCTTTTATTAGAAACGAAAAAAGAATCATTAAAGTTTGAAGAAACTGAAAAAATCATAGAAAACTTTAATAAAATGAAAGAGGACTTAATAACTAAAACTATTGACAAAATAACAAAACAAGTTCTTGATATAAATAAAAAGGCTAATGAGATAAACAAAAACGCCGAAAGCATTATCTCATTAAGCAATGATATTGTGGAAACTCAACTAGTGAAATTAAGAAATAAAATTAATGAATTTAATATCACCAAAATAACAAAAGCAATAGATAAAATAGAAGAATAAATAAAAAGGTATATGTTTAAAACAAATAGACATATACCTTTTAAATATTTTTAAATTATTTTGCATAAAAACAATCATTTCATCCGATAATTAAAGTAGGAGGATATGATTATGCGTAATAAAGTTGAAATAACAGGAGTTAATACAGCTGAACTTAAAGTTCTACCTTCAGATGAAGCACTAGAACTAATTAAAAAAAGTCAAGCGGGTGACAAAGAGGCTCGTGATATGGTGGTAGAAGGGAACTTAAAATTAGTTTTAAGTGTAATTAAAAAATTTAATAATCGAGGTGAAAACCTTGATGATTTATTTCAAGTAGGAGCGATGGGGCTAATAAAGGCAATTGATAATTTTGATTTTTCTCATGGCGTTAAGTTTTCTACTTATGCGGTACCAATGATTATTGGTGAAATTAGAAGATACTTAAGAGACAATTCTAAAATTAGAGTGTCAAGATCAATGAAAGATATAGCATATAAGGCTTTACAGTTTAAAGAAAAATATATATCAGAGCATATGAAAGAACCAACAATTGAAGAAATTGCGAAAGGAATAAATGTTGAAACTATCGATATTGTAATAGCTTTAGAAGCCATCCAAGAACCTGTTTCCATTTTTACGCCCATTTTCAATAATGGTGGAGATGAAATCTATTTAGTTGATCAAATACCAGATGATAGTATGAGTGAAGAAAAAAGACTAAATAAAATGATAATAGAAGAAGGTATCGCAAGATTAAATGATCGGTTACGTAACATTATATATGATAGATACTATGACAACAAAACTCAAATGGAAATTGCGGAAGAACTTGGAATATCTCAAGCTCAAGTGTCAAGACTTGAAAAAAGTGCATTGAAGATAATCTTTAATAAATAGTATAACTTAAAGCCTAAAACTTTAAGTTTTTTCTTTAGTTAATATTTTAATCTAATGTTTAAATAAAATATCTATCAAATAAATTAAATGTTAATCTAAAATGTGGTATAATATTCAAGTATATAAAGGTTAGGAGGTAATAATATGAGTTGGAAAGAACTAATGATTGAAGAAATGAATAAACCATATTTTGAAAAACTAAATCAACAAATTAAAGTGTTGTATCAAACAAAAACTATTTTTCCACCATATGATCATATATATCAAGCCTTATTACTTACTCCATTAGAAAAAGTAAAAGTAGTAATTATTGGTCAAGATCCATATCAAACACCAGGGTTTGCGAATGGACTTGCATTCTCGGTTAATCCCGGTGTAAGACTCCCTAAAAGTTTACAGAATATATATAAAGAAATGACAGATGATTTACATCTACCATATCCAACAAGTGGAGATTTAACTCCTTGGGCTAAAAACGGAGTGCTACTTCTTAATAGAATATTAACAGTAGAATCTGGTCTTTCTCTTTCTCATCAAAAGATGGGATGGGAAACTTTTACAGAAGCAGTTATTAAGAAAATAAACACTTGTAATTGGAAAATTGTTTTTATTCTTTTAGGTAATCAAGCAAGAAGCATTAAGGCTTTTTTAAATAACCCAAATCACTTAATAATTGAGGCACCACACCCTTCACCACTTAGTGCATACCAAGGCTTTTTTGGTAGTAAAATCTTTTCAAGAACTTGTGAATTCTTAAATGTAACTAAAGAATTTTGGAGGCTACCATGAAAAAATCGATTATCAAACGTATAGCAATTCTTGCAATTTTAACCGCAATCTCGGTAATATTAAAAACATTTAGTTTTGGAAATGGCCTTCATCGTATTAGCTTATTTGATACACCATTAATTCTAGCAGGCATTATTGCCGGACCATTATGGGGAATGGTAGTAGCGTTTAGTTCAGATTTTCTGTATAGTTTATTGTCCGGTTATAGTTATTCATTTATTATGATGTTTTCAGCTTTACTTTGGGGAGCTGTTGGTGGAATTTTCTACAAACGTAAAGTAAACTTGCTAGTTTTATTTTTAGTAGTTCTACTAACATCAGTAGTAACAACAGGTATTAATTCTATCCAATTAATGCTTTGGAATGGTGTAGATAAAATGATAGTAGGATTGGGTGTACGAATTCCTACAATGCTTATTAAATGGCCAATAACTACTGGACTTGTTTATGTGTTGTATAAAAGAGTTGTACTCGTAATACTAAAAGAAAATGTTGTAACTAAACAATAACATGGATCATAAAATAATTTAAATAAAACACTTGCTTTAAATTCCATATTATGGTATACTGAAAATGTAAAAAATACATTTCCTAAGTATGCAATAAAAACACTCTTAGAAAACAATATAGACTAAAAAAAGCACTCTTAGGACAAGGGTGTTTTTTCGTCAAAATATGCCTAGAACAGTTTTATAAACTTTATTTAGTAGCATAAACCTTAGAGTAGTTTACAGCATATTAATAAAAGAAACAAATAAAGAATAAAAGGAGGAACAATATGAAAAAAATAAAAAGTTTACAAATAATCTTTATATTATTTATGTTTTTGATTATAGCAACAAGTTGTGGTTATGACTATATACCCGTAGAAGAATATCAAAAACTAGAAGGTGAAGAAACCTACACAGAAGGTGATGGAACGATTGATAATCCATATGTAATAGATACAAAAGGAAAACTAATCTATTTATCTAATCAAACAAATGAAAATAAAGGTAATGATTTATATTATGAATTACAAGCTGATATCGATTTAGAAGGAATAAACTGGAATCCAATTCATTATTTCAAAGGTCATTTTAATGGTAATGGTTATGAAATAAGTAATTTTGGTATTAAGAATGAATATCCAGACCATAGATATTATATTGATTGCTTAGGCCTATTTGATATTAACTATGGCACCATAGAAAGGTTAGGAGTAACAAATTTTGATATAGATGTTTATTGGACAAGAAGAGGTATGTGCCCTTCAATAGGAGGAATTGCAGGTGAAAACTATAGTGTTATTAAAGATTGTTATGCGATTGGTAGAATATCAGGAATATGTACTGGTACCGTTGGTAACCCTAGTATTCCTTCTATTGGCATTGTTTATAGTGGTGGAATAGCTACTAGAAATTATAGTTTTGCATCTGAAATCAAAGCAGAAATTATAAACTGCTACTCAAATGTTGAAGTAAATGATGCCATAATATCACATGGTTGGTATAATAAAATAGCTAATACAGAAGACGAGGCACATGATGATAGAGTGACAAAGGGTAAAAATACTAATTGTGCAATTTCTGGTTATGAGAAAAAAGAATACTACACTAACGAATTAGGTTGGAGTGAGGATATATGGGATTTTGATAATCCTGAATTTCAAAATGGTGGATACTTAAAACTAAAAAGAAACAAATAAAGAATAAAATGGAGGAACAATATGAAAAAAATAAAAGCAGTAATAAATAAACTATTATTTTCTAATATATTATTATTTACAATTATTACAATAACTGCTGTATCAAATAAATATATATCAGTATATGCTTTTGTAAAAGATAGTGAACAAGTTACACTGATTAAAGAAGTAACAAATGATTTATTTAATAATGTTGAAATATCATCAATGGAATATTTATATAATCTAGATGAGTCACCAGATTACATATATGTAGAATTTGAAGGATCTGGATATGTAGTATATTCTAGTGAAACCCTAGATGTAATGGAATATTCACTAAATGGTTCACTACCATATAATACAGATGAAAAGAAATATTATGCTGGGCCAACTAATTACTTAAAAAAACAAAAAGAAAACTTTAAAAATGTTACAACAAATGAAGTAATTACAAAAGCAGAATCGACATCATATGTTGAGATGTCAAAAGAAGTATTAGTTAAGTCTGAAACAAGACAAGGAAAAGTGTATTAAAAGAAAAGAATGGACTAAACAATAACAGAATAACATAAATAGAGCATATCAAAGACCCTGAGTCTATTGGTATGCTTTTTAAAAAACTAATTTAATTGATATATAAATTTAAAGTACTGTCTTTTGAAAATTCTGTCTTAAAAATATATATTCAAATAGTTGAAGAAAAATAAAAAAATTGGTATAATAATATAGGTTGATACCGTACCAAAGATTGGGGGAAAAATAATGAGTAAAAAAAATTTAGTAATGTTAGTAATTATGGATGGTTTTGGTATTAGAGAAAATACATATGGAAATGCCATTGCTGCGGCGAAAAAACCAAACCTTGATAGAATATTTGCGAAATATCCCCATACATTAATTCAAGCATCTGGTGAGGCAGTAGGACTTCCTGAAGGTCAAATGGGAAATAGTGAAGTTGGTCATATGAATATTGGGGCAGGACGTGTTGTTTTCCAATCATTGACTAGAGTAAATATTGCGGTTAGAGATAAAACATTAGATAAAATGCCTGCAATTCATGAAGCAATTGAACACGCTAAAAAGAATCATAGTGCCCTACATGTAATGGGATTAATGTCAGATGGTGGTGTTCATTCTCATATCAACCACATTATATATTTGATGAATGCGGCTCGTGAAGCAGGAGTTGAACAAGTATATGTTCATGCTTTCTTAGATGGAAGAGATGTTCCACCTAAATCCGCAAAAGAGTATTTAACAATGTTACAAGATGCATGTCATGAAGGAGTAAAAATTGGTGTAGTCACTGGTAGATATTACGCAATGGACCGTGATAAAAACTATGATCGTACACAACTTGCTTACAATGCATTAGTGTATGGTGATGCACCTGTTAAAGGATTATTAGAAGGCATTGATGAATCATATGCTGAAGATATAACTGATGAATTTGTTAAACCTTATATTGTAACTAAAGGTTCTAATATTAAAGAAAATGATAGTGTTATTTTCGCAAACTTTAGACCAGATAGAGCAATTCAAATTAGTACAGCTATTACAAATCCAAAAGCAACAGCTCTTACTAGATATGAAGAATTCAAAAATATTTGCTTCGTTTCAATGATGCTATATAGTGAAAATGTAAAAGGTTTAGTTAACTTTGGTGTTCAAAAACTAGACAATATGTATGGTGATGTAATTAGCGAACGTGGGCTTACACAACTTAGAATTGCAGAAACTGAAAAATATGCACACGTAACTTATTTCTTTGATGGTGGTGTTGATAAAGAACTTAAAGGGGAGACTCGTATATTAATACCTTCACCTAAAGTTGCAACATTTGATTTAAAACCTGAAATGAGCGCATATGAAGTTACAGACTATGTTTTAAAAGCAATTGAAAGTAAAGAATTTGATACAATCATTTTAAACTATGCTAACTGTGATATGGTTGGTCATACTGCTGTGTTTGATGCGACAGTTAAAGCTGTAGAAACAGTTGATGAGTGTGTTGGTAAAGTTTATGATGCAGTTGAAAAAGTTGGTGGTACATTAATTATTACTGCTGACCATGGAAATGCTGATGAGGTATTTGATGAAAATAATCAACCATTCTCTGCTCATACAACAAATCCAGTTCCATTCCTAATCACAAGAACAGATGTTATTCTACGTGAAACTGGTAACTTAGGTGATATAACACCAACAATGTTAGAATTATTAAATGAACCACAACCAGTAGAAATGACTGGACATAGTATGATTAAAGGATATAAAAAATAATATTCAAACATTTTGAAAAAAATGGATAATGTGATATAATATATATGGATAAAATAGTGCACAGCACTTAAAAAGGAGAAATAAATTATGCCTTATATTACTGAAGTGTATGCTCGTGAAGTCTTAGACTCAAGAGGTAATCCTACTGTTGAAGTAGAAGTTGTAACTGAAAGCGGTGCTTTTGGCCGTGCAATCGTTCCTAGTGGTGCATCTACTGGTGAACATGAAGCTGTTGAATTACGTGATGGTGACAAAAATCGTTATCTTGGTAAAGGTGTTTTAAAAGCAGTTGAAAATGTTAATGAAATCATTTACCCAGAAATCGTTGGTTATGATGTAACTCAACAATTATTAATCGATAAAAAATTAATCGAATTAGATGGTACTCCTAATAAAGGTAAATTAGGCGCTAATGCTATTCTTGCTGTATCTATGGCATGTGCAAAAGCTGCTGCTGATTATTATGGTATTCCTCTATACAATTATTTTGGTGGATTTAGTGCTCATCAATTACCAACTCCAATGATGAACATCTTAAATGGTGGTGCTCATGCTGACTGGTGTATTGATATTCAAGAAATTATGGTTATGCCTGTTGGTGCTCCTACATTTAGAGAAGCATTAAGAATGGGTGCTGAAGTATTCCATAACTTAAAGAAAGTTCTTAAAGCTAAAGGCTGCAACACAGCTGTAGGTGATGAAGGCGGATACGCTCCTAAACTTTCTTCAAATGAAGAAGCATTAGCAAGCGTTATCGAAGCTATTAAAAATGCTGGTTACGTTCCTGGTAAAGATGTATATCTAGCAATGGATGTTGCATCAAGTGAATTCTACAACCCAGAAACTAACAAATATGATCTAAAGAGTGAAGGAAAATCATTAACTGCTGAAGAAATGGTTGAATTCTATGAAGGTTTAGTTGCAAAATATCCTATCATCTCAATTGAAGATGGTCTAGATGAAAATGACTGGGATGGATGGAAAGTATTAACTAAGAGACTTGGTAAGAAAGTTCAATTAGTTGGTGATGACCTATTCGTTACTAATACTGAACGTCTAGCTAAAGGTATTTCTCTAGGTGTTGCTAATGCAATTTTAATTAAAGTTAACCAAATTGGTACTTTAAGTGAAACTTTCGCAGCAATCGAAATGGCTAAACGTGCTGGTTATACAGCTGTTGTATCACATCGTAGTGGTGAATCTGAAGATACTACAATTGCTGATATCGCAGTAGCATTAAATGCTGGTCAAATCAAAACTGGTTCAGCATCACGTACTGACCGTATCGCTAAGTACAATCAATTATTAAGAATTGAAGATGAACTTGGTGAAGCCGCAACTTATGAAGGAATCAACTCTTTCTATAATTTAAAGAAATAACAAATTTTGGTGCATTTATTAGATGCACCTTTTTCTTATTGTAATTTAGTTAATTTAAATAATTTTCTTTTTTTTTGTGCGTTAAATTTTTATTTATGATATAATAAGACAAAAATAGTCCTTTAATAATTTTAACTTTCTTATTTAAATATTTAATTAATAATTTCTTTAAGATTAATGCTCATAACAAAAAACATTTGTGTCTTATATTATGAGGTGAAATGAGATGAAATTAGTTAAAACTCAAATATGTTTATATATATATGAACAATTCATGGATAAAAAAGTTATAAATATTATGGAGATTAAAAACAAGTTTGGTCTTGAAGACAAAACATTCATGCGCTATATTAACGAGATACGTTCATATCTTTATAACTTTTACAAGGGAAAAGAAATAGTTTATGTGAGATCAGAACAAGCATATAAACTAGTTTCTTATGAAGCTTAAGTAAGTAAAAAATAAAAAGGACAGAAACTGTCCTAATGATTTGGTATAATAGGGTTATAGACAAGATATGGTATTTTTATCAGAAGGAGAAAATTATGGATAAAAACATTGTAGCCCTAATAAAACAAAGAGACGAAGAAGCATTTGAAGCATTATATGCCGAGTATAAAAACCTTGTTTATTATGTTATATACCAAATCGTTAAAAATAATGACGCATCAAGTAGATTATTACAAGATACTTTTCTAACAGTTTATAATAAAATTGACCAATATGCCGGTGGCAATTTTAAATACTGGATTTTAACAATTGCGAAAAACTTAGCTAAAAATTATGCAACACGCGATATGATAAAAGAACGACGTATTATCAAAGATAATGAAATGATTTATGAAATTACTGATAATACTAATGTTGGACTTGGTAAATACGATGAGATATTGGCAGAAAACTTTTTACCAGAGGAAAAAGATATTATTGTTTATCATGTTGTGTTTGGATATAAGTTTAAAGAAATTGCTGAAATAATGGAAAAATCTCCCAAATATATAAGTCTAAAATATAAAGTGTCATTGAAGAACTTAAAAACGATTGTGGAGGAAATACAAAATGAGTAAAAAATTTAACAAGTTTAAAAAAGAATTTCTCCAAGATTTATCAAAATTAACTGATGGTACAAAACAAGAAATTAAACATAGTCTAGGAATAGATGAAACTACATCAAGTGCAGAACATAAAACACCATGGTTTAAGTGCCATTTTAAGCCTATCGCGTACTCATGTGCTTTAGCTCTTACTTGTTTAGCAATAATTATTACACTTGTTATGGTAACAAATTATAATAATGTACCAGTATATCAAGGTATGTTCGCTAGCAAAATTGAAAGTTCAAAAATCTTATCAGGAAAAAGATTATCAGGGGAAATAGAAAATGAATTGATTGATGAAATAGGGGTTACAAAACTAGATGGAATATCATGCTATGAAAAACCAAATACAGATATTATTATAACTATCAATATTACTAATCCAAAATCCTATGAAATATTATCATTTACTTTAAATGGTAATAAATATCAATCATATCAATTTGAAAAGGGGTCAGATTCAACTCAAATTCTTGTCAAATATCAAACTAGAGGTGAATCAGGAATTGAAGAAATAACGATTGATGAGATTAAATATATTGATGGTAAAAACATTAAGAGTGTGCGTTTTAGTGGTGATAAAACAATTAAGATAGGGGTAACCTACCAAAATGTTCCAACCGTAACTAAACTTGATGATGATACAAATGGAAATACATATAACTTAATTTTGGAAACTAAAGATCTAGATAATCTTATTGATGCTAATAGAGGCTTATATATATATCTAATTGACAATAATCAAGTAGTAGCTAAATCAAAACTAAAAATAGGAATTGATAATATCAAGTTTGAAAATCTAAATTATTCAACAACATACTCATATGTAGTAATTGGAGTATATGATCTTTTAGATGGTGAAGGAATGAAAGCTAGTGTATTATATAGTGATACTTTTGAAATAGAAGATGGTTATACTTTTGGTGAAGAAGCAGTAGGTACAGATGAATTTAGTATCAAACTATTGAAAAAAGAAAACTTTAGTGGTAAAATATTAATGGCTGAATTGTATTATAATGATATGCTGGTGTCAACTATTAAAGATATTCAAAACCAAATTAGTTTTGCAGGGTTATTATCTAATGTAGAATATAAAGTGGTTTTGACATATGAGTTTATAACAAACAACAATCAAACAGTTAAAAAAACAATGTCACATCTAGTAAAAACAAAAGAACCACAAATACCAACTGTGACATTTAATGAACCACCTCTTTCTATTGGTGGAACGGGTATTATCTATTTATCTCTATTAATTGATGATAAAGATAGTGTGTTAACAAGTTTGAAAGTTGAAGTATATTCTGGTGATGAATTAGTACAAACAATAAATCTAAATTTAAAAGATGCTACGGATAATATTTTAGATTTAACGATATCAGATTTAACACCAAATAGCTATCAATTGGTCTTTGTTTATGAATATAATCTAAATGATACAAATGGAAATATCCTTGTTGACAGAAACAGCAATCCAACTACTACAAATAAAATAACAGTAGAAGTTAGGTAAAATATCTAAAGAATAAGCAGTCTAATAAAAGTAATAGACTGCTTTTTTAAATAAAACTTAAGGAGAACGATATGAAACTAAAAAAGATAGTATTCTTAATTATTATGCCACTAATCCTACTTATGTTATGTATTTCATGTGAAAATTATACGGAAGGTACTACCCCAAGTCGTGAAGCCTATATCCAGGCTCAAACATCAGGTTTTACCGGTACATATGAGAAATGGAAAAAATTAATTGAGGGAATTGATGAAGGAAGTATTACTGATGTAACTAACGAAAATGGTGAACTAATTATCATTCTTGCAAACGGAGAAAGAATTAATTTAGGTCCACTAGAAGATAATATAGTACCAGTATATCAAGGCATGACCGCAACATCATCTACAAAAAACAAACCACAAGAAAAAAAGAAACGTTATCTTAATATGAAAATAAAAGATGCGATTGATGATTTTCTAGAAATTATTACAACTGAAAAAGTAGAATATTACACAACTAAAGGTGAAAAATTTAATATTGTAATTCATTTATATAACCCATCAAGTTTTGAAATATTATCATTTACACTAAACAATCAAAAATATCAATCGTACCAATTTAAAGAAGGATCAACATCAACGGAACTTGTAATTGAAGTAGAGGCAGATAAAAATCCTGGTATTAAAGAATATACTATTGATGCGATTAAATATATTGATAAAACGGAAATTAAAGATGTTCAAATGGATGGTCAAAAGACAATTAAAGTTGGAGTAAAATATGATGCAACCCCAACCGCAAGTCTAATAAGTGAAGAACTTACGTTAACTAGTTATGAACAAGTACTAGAGATTCAAGATCCTAGTAATTTAATTACTAATAAAAATAGTTTATTTTTCTTTTTATATGATGGTACTAATATTGTATATAAACAAGCCTTACAAATTGGCATTAATATCATAAAGTATGATGGCATTCAAATGGGTTCAAAATATGAGTATATGGTAATAGGTGTATATGATGATTGCTCAGGTGATGGTAATAAAGCAGTTGATCTTATGAGTGGTGAACTTGAAACTCCAAATGGTATTGTCGTAACGAGCCAAGAAAACTTTAAAAGGAGCACTAAAATAAATCTTGCTAGTTCTAGTAGTGATGTTTTAGTACAAGAGGTTAACTTATATGATGGTGATTTGAAAGTACAAACTATTAAAGATAAAATGGAAGTAGTTTTTGAAAACTTACTATCAAACCATGCTTACGTGGCTGAAGTAGTGTACACATATATTTATAAAGGTATTACTAGAACTTCACGTTTTAATATTGATGTTAAAACTTTAATATGCGAGGAACCAACTTTTGAAATTAATACACTAATAGTAGATAAAAAACAAGTTGCATATAGTGTTACATTATTTGATCCAGACAATGTAATAACAAATCAAGCTTATAGATTATTAAAAGATGGTCAAGTAGTTCAAATTAAAACGACACCACAAAATAATTTCACAGACTTACTTTCAAATAACACATATGAATTTGAAATAATTTACAATTACAATCTTAACGATGGTAATGATGATCATGAATTAAAACAACAAGTTACCATTAAAACTAAGGCCTTAAATATTCCTAAAATAGATATCACAACTACAACGACTGATAATCAAATATTCTTAAAAGAAATAATTACCGATTTTGATGAGACTATTAAATTAATAGCTCCTCTTGAATTAGATGATGCTAGTGTTATGGTAAATAAAATAAACGAAAAAGAATACTTACTAGCAAATGCTAAATCAAATTATACTTATGCGCTTAGAATAAGTTATAAATATGACTTAAACGATGGCTCCGGTATAATTGATGAAACCAAGGAATTTACAGTAACAACTAGTAAACAGATTCCAACACTTAGATTTAATCCATATAATATTTTACAAGAAAGCGTAGAATACGATTTAATCGTTTTAGATAATAACGTAACTGGTCGTGTTAATTTGGTTACTTTATATGAGGGACTTACTTTTGTTAAAAAATTAAGTACCACAACAAATAAAATTGATGGATTAAAACCTGATACTAGTTACACGATAAAAGTTAATTATATATATGATTTTGATGATGGCTTTGGTAGTAGAGAAATAAATGAAGAATATACCTTTAAGACTCTAAAACAAGAACCAAAATACAAATTAACATTCAGTAATATTGATTATACTAGTTTTGAACTTTGTCATGATTTAGATGATGTTGATGGAGTATTGAACTTTAAAAAAGTAGAGATATTATTAAATAGTAAATTAGTCCAAGAGATAACAAGTTTGGATGATATAATTATTCAAAATTTACTAGCTGACAATACTTATAAAGTTGTTGTTAAATTTGAACGTGATTTAAATAATGGAATGGAAGAAATAGCTTATACGTATTATGTCACAACTAATAAATATCAAAAACCAGAACTTGATATTACGTTGGATAGCACAAAAACAAGCATTCTTTATAATTACAAGATTTTGGATAGTAATGATATAGCAAGTTTTTATGAAGCTACATTATATTATAATGGTAAAAAAGTAGATAGTGAAGACGTTAATCAAATCTTTAGTAACTTGCTTAGTAATTCATTATACACAGTAAGAATAGCGTTACTTAACGATTATCATGATGGCAAAACTCCAAAACTTGAATATTATAATTCAAGTATTAAAACGAAACCCCTTGATGATATTGAATTAACAATTAATTTAATTCCCGATAAAAAGTCAATTAGTTTTACATATAATCTAACTGATTTAGATTTGATTGCTACAATAATTGAGGTAAAACTTTATTATGGTTATGAATTAGTTCAAACAATTAATGAATTAACTATTAATAGTTTTAATAATCTTTATAGTAATAATAACTATCGTGTAATCTTTGTTGTGAAAAAAGATTTTAGAGATGGTAATAGCCCTATAATCAGTGAGTACGCCGCAACAACTTGGACTAAGAGTTTAACCATGCCAACAGTTAGACTAAAGTGTACAGTTACAAGAGATAGTATTTACTATGAAGTGGATAAAGATGATGTTGATAATATTGTAAAACTTGAATATATTCAATATAGAGATTTAAAAACACAACATGAAAGTACAACATTACCAATTGATGATAAACAAACAATTACAAATTTAACTCCTCATACTAATTATGAACTTGGATTATATTATAGTTATAATTTAAATGATGGAAAAAGTGATATAACAGATGTTGCTTGGGGGCTTTGTACAACACTTTCTGCGGAAATTAACATTCTTAAAATGGAAGTTTTAAATACGGAATCTCCAAAAACAAATGAAGATATTAATCTTAAGATATATATCGAAAATAAGTATCAAGTAGGTTTTTTAAGTATTACAATCAATGGTAAAACTTATGACTGTAGTGTTGGGCCTACTGATGGAATAAACACTTGGTTAGTAGTATTAATACCTGCTCCAAAAGTAAGTGGCATCATGACTATTACAGTAGAAAAATTCCAATATTATTTACCGGATGAATTTTATGAACAAAAGATGATTGGTAATAATACAATTGATGTTGAAATAATGTCTAGACTAGATATTATTGATATTGTTCTTGCGGATGGAACTACAATGGATATGAATAGTAGATCCAATGGCTATATTATGAAAGTTGATAATCCATATGGTTATACTATTACTGAAATAGGAATTAAAGACTTTTCTATAGGTAGTGCTGTAAGTGTTTATCCAATAAGAATAAATGATAATAATTGGTATGTGAAAGAAATTCACGCATATGATTATAATGTTTATATTAAATGGATTAAATATGTAGATAGTAATAACAATGAAACCGTAAGAAATTATAGTGATAAAATAACATTAAACTTTTCGGTAAATACCACTGGTAGTCGTGAAGTAATCAAGGTATATACACCAGAAGATTTTATGAATATGAATGAATCAAAAATTTATGAACTTGCGAATGACATTGATATGAAAGGATACAAGTGGAAACCGTATTTCTTTACTGGTTATTTTGATGGAAAAGGACATACAATAAGTAATTTAACATATGTCCATAAAGATAATTGGACAGTTGATGCTGAAAACTATATAAATGCAACATCAATTATGATTTTAAGTGAATATAGTGTTTTCAAAAATGTTTATTTTAAAGATATATATTTTAGTACTGATACCACTGCTTGGTATTATTCGGATATTAAATTATTTAATTGCAAGTGGACTAGTGATAATTTGAAATATGTCATAAAAAATGTTCTTATTAGTGGTGTAATATATGTCAAAAGTAACGGAAAAGTTGGAGATCATTTATTTACTCTTCCAAGTAGCACAACATACGTGGTAGACGGAATGACTATTAATGAACAAAAATATGAATATACAAATAGTGTTACAAGTGAAGAACTTGAAAATGGAGATTTTAAACAAAATGTTTTAAAATGGAATTTCACTCCGGAAGTATTTTTTGAATCTGCAGGCTTTATGTATAGAGTTATAGATGATTCATATATAGTTCTTTTACATTATGTTGGTGATGGCACAACCATATCAGTTCCATCAACAATTAATGGATTACCAGTTATCGGAATCATGGATTCAGCATTTGTGGATGAAACTAAAGTTAAACGTGTAGAAATTCCATCAACAATTCTGTTTATCGGAACAGCCATTTTACGTGGTTGTTACAACATTGAAAGCATAAAAATGGAAGATGTTGATGTTAAAAGTATTAATGATTTGTTTGGAAATTTAGAGTATGACAATTCATATAGAGCTGGTGATGAAACGAACAGTAGATTTTATTATATTCCAATAGTACTTAGAAAACTAGAATTAGGATCAAAAAGTCATACCATTGAATATGCGTATGAAAATTATGGAGCATTTGATGGTTATAAATCCCTTGAAGTAGTAGTTCTAGAAGATGATATAGAAATGCTAGCTTACAAAATGTTTAATTGTTGTTATAACTTAAGAGAAATTAATATGCCTCAAAGTTTAAAATATGTACCAGAATATTGCTTGTGTAATACCAAAATAACACAAATAAAACTTGGAGATGCAACAACAAAAATTGGAAATTCAGCATTTCAAGATTGTAAGTATTTAAGTGAAATAAGAATTTCTCCTTATACAACTGAAATTGGTACAAATGCATTTTATGAATGTCAAAGTCTTACATCACTTGTATTACCGGAAACTTTAACAAAATTATCAGATTATGCTTTTGCCAATTGTATAAATCTAAGGAGTATAAATATTCCTTCAAAAATTTCTATAATATCTGATAGCCTATTTATGTGCTGCGAAAAATTATCATCAATAGATATTCCAGACACTGTAACTGCTATTCAAAGTCAGGCATTTAATTGCTGTACGGCATTAACAAAAATTAAAATACCATCTGGTGTTAGAATTATAGAAACCAGTACATTTACAAGTTGTTCACAGTTACGTGAAGTAATACTTCCAGATACAGTGCATACAATAGAAGAAACTGCATTTGCTCTTTGTTATAACTTAGAAAAAATAGAATTTAGTAGTAATCTTAGAATAATTGCTAATAACGCATTTGGTACTTGTTCACGTCTTAATCCTTATATTCCTTCGAGCGTTCTTGTGATAGAAAAAAGAGCTTTTACCGATACAGGAACAGTATACTGTGAAGCAACTGAAAAACCAGATTTATGGGATAATAATTGGTGTACTGGTGAAGTTGCGTGGGGAGCACATCGACAATAATACATAAAAAATAGGAAGTTCAATACTTCCTATTTTGCGTCTATTGATAATAATTCAGGATTATACTTTTTCTTTACTAAGTATATTAACTTATCTTCAAAGAATATTAGTAGTACACCTACAATAACCATAATTACACTTATAAGTTGTGATGGTGACATAACACCAAAGATTGTTGCTCCACGGCTATCTCCTCTAAAGTATTCAAGAATAAATCTAAATATACCATAAGAGATAAGGTAGACACGTAATTGATTTTTTCTTACAAAGAAGAATAATACAACAAATAGTATAAAGAGGAATCCTGCCTCAAATAATTGAGTTGGGTAAACTACTTTAAATAATTGTGTACCATCGGCGTAAGTTTCTACAGGGTAGTTAACACCTAACCATGAGGTAGTTTCTCCACCATAACAACATCCTCCAAAATAACAGCCCACTCGACCAAAAGCATGAGCTATGACAACACCTACAATGATAAAGTTAAGGTAATAAGTTAATTTGTAGCGTTCATTTCTAAAGATAAACCAATATGCAATAACATAAAATAGTAAACCACCAAGAAGGCCACCAGCAAATGTTATTCCCCACCATTTCCAAGTGAAAGTACCAGTTTCACGCCATGTGTCTAGATTGTGCCATAAGGCATCAAAGAAGGCTGCTGACAAATACATTACCATACCACTTAAGGCTGTTAAAATAATTAAACGATCAATATTTTTGTCTGTTGTTTTGTACTTATAAAAGTAATACACCATAAGACCTGCAAGACATAAAACCCCAATACCAATCATTGTTCCATAAGTTGGAATTTTATGTCCAAATATTTCTATATATGGATGCATATATTCACCTCTTTTTTTAAATTCTTTAATGATTATATCATATTTTGTAATTTATTTCAATACATAGAAATATTTTTCTAGCATTTTTTCATAAATTATAGTATAATATCTATATTGAGGTGGCTTATGGATATCATTCAATTAGTAAATAAAAATAAAAATCAATTTAAGCGAACTATATATATATTAAAGATTTTACTTGCATGTAAGCATGATGAGGAAAACTATAATAAATTAATATTTGTTGAAAGAATATATGATAGTTTAGGTGACAAGGTAACAAAGTATGAAGAGTCAAATGAAACAATAGATTATAATATTTTATGTAATGATTACAGCACGGTTGAATCAATGCTTGGAGAATTAAAAGAAGATGTTGTTGAAAATTTTAGGATATCTAGTGTTTTAGTTTTAGATAATTTAAAGCTAGATGAACTTACAATATTTTATGATAACTTTACTAAGATAATGTCAAACTATCAAACAGTAGAACAAGCAAGTAGTGATATTTTTTATTATAGTGGTAAAGAAATGTCTGGTTTTATTACTCGCCTTGTTAATTATGTAAATACTCATGATATTCCTAATAAAAGATTAATACCTTTAAGCTATTTAGAATCACATGAAACAATCATTACCATCTCTTTACAAGACTGGATTACACTATTTAAAAATATTCATACTGCTATGAAGTACGTAAATAACTATAATGATGAAGAAATCAATAAATTAAAGAAAGATTTTGCTTTTTTAAATGTTTATTACTTTATTATCTTAACTGGAGGTAATAACTAATGTGGGATAAACTAATTGAAGATGTCACCGAAGTAATAAATAATGATGCTTTTATAAATATAGTATTAAATAAAAGAATTGGAACTATTTCAGAAAATGATAGAAAACTTTATACTAAAATATTATATGGTGTAGTTGAAAATAAAAAGTGGTTGGACTTTTTACTTAGGCCATATGTTAGTGGTAAAAGGGTTAAACCAAATGTTAAAAATCCTTTAAGAGTTGGAGTATATGCTTTAAGTTATTTAAATCTTGCAAGTCATTATGTTGTTAATGAATTAGTTGGTGTTGTAAAAAAGAAAGATTATAATGGTTCTAAGTTTGTAAATGGTGTATTTAGAAATTATATTAAAGAAGACCGCTTTAATAAGGCTTGTGAAGAAATAAAGAAAATAGCTAGTGATGAAAGAGAAAGTATAATTTATAATATTGATGTCGATGTTTTAAAATTAATTAAGAAACAATATCCAAATGATTATGTTGATATTTTGAAACCAGTTGAAGAAACATTTAATATTTATAGAATTAATTATTTAAAGACAACTGATGAAGAAGTAATAGATTATTTAAATAAAAATGATATATGGTTTGAAAAAGATGAAGAGATGATTATTACAAAAGTATCACTTATTCAAACTACATTATTTGAACAAGCTTTAGTTATTCCCCAGGATGCATCTAGTATGATGGTTGGTAAAGTGCTAAATCCACCGTATAATGCGTGTGTACTTGATGCTTGTAGTGCCCCTGGTTCTAAAAGCTTTCACCTAGCCACAATTATGAAAAATACAGGGTCAATTACTTCTTGTGATATATATCCCCATAAACTTAAATTAATTGAAAATGAAGCTTTAAGACAAGGTATTAAGAACATTAAAACCCTAGAAGCAGATGCTAGAAATTTTGATTATGGTAAGTTCTATGCTTATGTGTTAGTTGATGCTCCATGTTCAGGTATGGGAACAATGAAACATAAGGGTGATTTAAAGTTAAGATTAACTATTAATAAAATAAAAGAAATAGAAAAATTACAGAAAGATATATTAAATCATATTGATAATTATGTAGAACCAAATGGTATATTAGTATATAGCACATGTACTATTAATAAATCAGAAAATGAAGAACAAATAAGAAACTTTTTAAAGAGTCATAAAAATTATCAAAAAGTTGAAGAAAAATCATTTCTTCCAACAGATAGAAATGATGGCTTTTATATTTGTAAATTAAAAAAAGGAGCATGAAATGAAGAACATTTATAACTTTTCACTAGAAGAATTAGAAAATTATTTTTTAAGTATTAATGAAAAGAAATTTAGAGCAACTCAAGTATTTGAGTGGTTATATCGTAATCGTATTAATTCTTTTGATGAAATGACTAACATCTCCAAAAATGTAATTAGCCATCTAAAAGAAAACTTTGAATTAGAACAACTAGAGATCGTAACCAAACAAATATCAAGTGATGGTACTACTAAATATTTGTTTAAACTTAAAGATGGAAAATTAATTGAAACAGTTTTAATGAGACACAACTATGGTAATAGTATTTGTGTTACAACCCAAGTAGGTTGTAATATGGGGTGTAGTTTTTGTGCTAGTGGCGAATTAGGTAAAGTAAGAAGCCTAGAAGCAGGAGAATTAATTGAACAAGTCCTTCAAGTTCAAAAAGATTTAGACAAAGATTTTGAAAGAGTAACTAATATTGTGGTAATGGGAATTGGTGAACCTTTTGATAATTATGATAATGTCATAAAGTTTCTAAGAGTGGTTAATTATCCTAAAGGCCTTGAAATAGGTGCGAGACACATAACTGTTTCAACATGTGGTATTGTTCCTAAGATATATGAATTCGCAGAATTCGAACTTCAAGTTAATCTTGCGATTAGCTTACACGCTCCAAATGATGCGTTAAGAAGTGAAATTATGAAAATAAACAAAGCATATAAAATAGAAGAAGTTATGAATGCGGTTAAGTATTACATTCAAAAAACTAATCGCCGAGTAACATTTGAGTATATTCTTCTCCGTGATGTTAATGATAGTGAAGCTTGTGCTAAAGAACTTGCAAGACTAATAAAAGGAATTAATGCGTATGTTAATTTAATACCTTATAATGAGGTTATTACAAAACCATATAAAAAAGTTACCAAAGAAAAAGCCGAAGCCTTTTATCATATCCTTGATACTAATCACATTCAAGCAACTTTACGAATGGAACATGGCGCCGATATCGATGCCGCATGTGGTCAGTTAAGAGCTAAAAAGATTGAGGTTGAACATGAATAAAGGAATTATTGTAAGCCTCATTGCTGGTGAATATAAAATTTATGATAATGCCTCTAAAATCTATTTAAAGGCCAAACCAAGGGGTATTTTTCGAATTAAAACGGAAACCCTAAAAGTAGGTGATCACATTGAATATGAAATTAAAGATGGAAGCACCGTAATCACAAAACTTGATAAAAGAATTAATGATTTAACTAGACCAATGATTGCGAATATCGAACAAGCTTTTGTGGTTTTTTCAGTTAAGGAACCAGACCTAAACTTAAATTTATTAGACCGTTTTTTAGCAATTCTAGAATACAATCTAATACCACCAATTATTGTGTTTAATAAGTGGGATTTACTTGAACATGAAGAAATAAAAACAGTTGAAACAATTAAAAATTACTATGAATCAATCGGATACCAAACCATTAAAACTAGTGCGAAAGCTAAATTAATAGATGAATTATCTCCCCTTATAAAAGATCACATTAGTGTGATTACTGGCCAAAGTGGAGTTGGAAAAAGCAGTCTTTTAAATGTCTTAGATGAAGACTTGAAACTTGAAACAAATGATATTTCTAAAGCTTTAAATCGTGGTAAACATACAACTAGACATGTTGAATTAATAAACATTAAAGATGGTTGGATTGCTGATACACCAGGATTTGGTATTATGGATTTAGATATGGAAGAATTGGATCTTGCACATAGTTTTGTTGAGTTTTTTGAGCGTAGTTCTAACTGTAAATATAATGGTTGTTTACACCTTAATGAGCCAAATTGTGCGGTCAAAAAAGCTCTTGAAAAAGGTGAAATATTAAGCACAAGATATGAAAATTACAAGCAATTTATAGAAGAAATAAGAAACAGAAGGAAGTGGTAAAATGCTAATATCTCCATCAATCTTATCAGTTAAAAAAGAAGACTATTTAAAAGTCTTTAAGACCTTTACAGATAATGGTATTACAATGATTCACCTCGATGTAATGGATGGAAAATTTGTTCCAAACACAACATACGACGCAAATGAAGTGGAAAAAATCAATAAGCAAACAAACGCAATTTTAGATACTCACCTAATGATTAATACTCCAGAAGCCGAAATTATGAGTTATATTTTAGCGGGTAGTGACATTATCACTTTTCATTATGAAGCTTGTAAAAACATTAAAGAAACAATTAAGCTAATTAAGAATCACGGAGTAAAATGTGGAATTTCCGTAAAGCCTAACACAAAGATAGACGTCTTAAATCCATATCTAAAAGATCTTGATTTAGTTTTAGTAATGAGTGTTGAACCAGGATTTGGTGGACAAAAGTTTATGCCTATTGCTCTTGATAAAATTAAATATTTAAAGGATATTAAAGATAAACATAACTTTCAGTATCTAATTGAAGTTGATGGTGGTATTAATGTTAATACTGCTAAACTTGTAAAAGATGTTGGATGTGATGTTATAGTAGTAGGAACTTACCTAATGAATAGTGAAAACTTTCATGAATGTTATGAGGAATTAAAAAGAATATGAGATATATAATTGTAGGAAAATCTCCAGTTTCTTCCTTTAAAGAATTATACCATCCCCTTGAAAATGATTATCTAATTGGTTTAGATGAAGGAGCTTTACGAATCATTAATGTGGGATACAAGCTTGATGCGGCGTGGGGTGACTTTGATACTACTACAGATTTAACAGAAATTAAGAACCACACCAAATATTTGTTTAAATACCCAACAATGAAAAATGAAACGGATTTAGAACTTGTCTTAATGCATTTAAATAAAGCAGATGAATGTATTGTTTATGACTGTCTTGGGGGAAGACTAGATCATGAACTTGTTAATATTTTATTATTAAAAAAATATCCGGAATTAAACTTAAAGTTTCTTGATATGTTAAATGAAGTTAGTTACTATCATCATAAAGGTACATATACCTTCTTACAAGATGACTACAACTATATTGGTATTATTACATTAAGTAAAGCTGTAATCAGCATTACTCAGGGAAAGTATTTATTAAATCATGCCATAATTACAAGTTATGATACATATACTACTAGTAATCAGTTTGTTGATGGTAAGTTTATATTTACTTTAGAAGATGGTGAAGTAATAATTATTAAAAGTAAGTAATAAGAAATATTAAAAACGCATATACTGTACCAGGGGAGGTATGGATATGCGTTTTATTGTTATAAAGTTACCTAAAGTATTTGGGCAGATTATTAGTTTTTTCAAAAACCTTTTTCACAAAAAGTAACAACAAAAAATGGTATAACAATAAACTGTTATACCATACTTTGCATTCATAATTTAATTATGCACGTTCGATAGTTCCGTTCTTAGCACCAGTTCTTAAAGCACGAGTAGAAACGTACACTCTAATAATGCGACCATCTTCGTCTTTAATACGAACTTTTTGTAAGTTTGCTTTCCAAGTACGACGAGTTGCTTGTAAAGAGTGGGAACGATTATTTCCAGATTTTGATCCGATACCTGTTATATAACATTTACGAGCCATAATGAGTTCCTCCTTATATTTAATACATTTAAATCCTTGAAGATTATATCATAAAAAAGATATAAATGCAAGCAATAAGAATTAATGAAATAATATATTTAGGTAAAAATACAAAATATGAAGAGGTTAGCTAAAACTATATTACTTGCATTTTGTCATAAAATGTGATAGAATGATAAAGCGTGCTAAGAAGCATGCAAGGAGGAAAATATGCAAACATATAAAATGGATGGTTTACTATTTAAGCAAATAGTTACCAATGGCGCCGCAAACCTCCGGGCCAACTATAAAACAGTTGATGCCCTAAACGTATTCCCAGTTCCTGATGGAGATACTGGTACAAATATGAAAATGACAATTGAAGCAGGCGCACACGAAATTAGTGAATACGATGAGAAATCAATATATCAAATGTCAAAAAAATTATCACGTGGCATGTTAATGGGTGCACGTGGAAACTCGGGTGTTATCTTATCACAACTATTTAGAGGTATTTATAAAGGCCTTGCTGGTTATGATGAAGTTAACGCTGTTGAACTTGCTAATGCCTTTATTTCAGGTGTAAAACAAGGTTATCATGCTGTATTAAAACCTGTTGAAGGAACAATTCTAACAGTTGCTAGAGAGTCAGCTGAATATGCAAAAAAGAAAGTTAACCGTAGATCTTCAATTGAAGAATATTTCAAGCATTTATTACAAGAAGCAAGAGCTTCACTAGAAAGAACCCCTGAACTTCTTCCTGTTTTAAAAGAAGCTGGCGTAATTGATAGTGGTGGTGCTGGTTTAATTTATGTACTTGAAGGTATGGCTAAAGCTTTAGATGGCGAATTTATTAAAGAAGAAGCAGTAAATACATCTTCACAAACTGTAATTCATCAAAACTTTAATGCAAATAGTGAATTAGAGTATGGATATTGTACAGAGTTTATTCTACAATTACAACATAAAAAAGTTAATATCAAAGACTTTGATATTAGTGTTATTACAAATTATCTTGAAACTTTAGGTGATAGTATTGTCGCTTTAAAGGATGAAGATATTGTTAAAATTCATGTACACACCAAAACTCCAGGTAATGTGCTTAACTATTGTCAACAATTTGGTGAGTACGTAACCCTAAAGATTGAAAACATGTCAGTTCAACATAGTGATGGCCCTGCTAAGGTTGATGTACAACCTTGTAATTGTCCTGAATGCGTTGAAATGCGTAAACAAACTACTCCTAAAAAATTCGCAGTAGTTGCCGTTGCAACAGGCGAAGGCTTAATTAACGCGTTTAAAGAAATGGGCGTTGATTATGTTGTTGAAGGCGGTCAAAGCATGAATCCTTCAGCTGAAGACTTTACTAAAGGATTTGATTTATTAAATGCTCAAAATATAATAGTGTTCCCTAACAATAGTAATATTGTTTTAACTGCTGAACAAGCCGCAAAATATTATAAAGGTGCGAATGTTTTTGTAGTACCTACTAAAACAATTGCCCAAGGTTACTCAGCACTTACTATGCTTGATTTAAGTTTAGATGATCCTGAGGGAATTATCAATGAAATTAGTGAAGTAATTTCTAATGTAACAACTGGATTAATTACTTATGCGGTTAGAAATACAGAAATTGAAGGATTAAAGATTAATGAAGGAGATTACATTGGTATATGTAATGGCCGTATTGTTACATCACAAAAAGAAAGACTTGATGCGGTAAAAGAATTATTCGCAGAAGGTAAAGTCGAAGAAAAAGATATAATTACGATAATTTATGGTAAAGATGTAACAGAAGAAGAATTAGCTAATCTTACATCTTATATTGAAGAAAAATATAGTAATCTAGAAATAGATACAATTAATGGACAACAAGACGTATATAGTTATATTTTTTCAATAGAATAAAGAGTGGAGTTAAATCTCCACTTTATTCATAAAATGAAGAGGAGAAATAATGATGCTAGAAAATTATAAGTTAATAGATGAAGATTACATATTAACAAGATATCAAAATATCTTAAAAAAACAAAATATTACTACTGTTCATGATTTATTATATGAGTTTCCAGTTAGATATGAAAACTATAAAGTATCATCAATAAGTGATGCCAAACTTGATGAAACAATCACCCTAGAAGGAACAATTGTAAGTAGAGTTACGGTAAACTACTTGAAAACAAAACTTTCAACTGTGGTATTTCAACTTGAAGTTGAAGGAACAAAAATTAGATGTACCATCTTTAACCGAGTTTTCTTAAAAGGTAAACTAAATTATGGAACTGTTTTAAGAGTACAAGGAAGATTCTATCAAAACATGAATAATTTTACAGTAGCTAATTTAATTATTTGTGATGAAATAAATCGTGATGTTGTTCCCGTTTATCATATTAAAGATATCTCAGAAAATAAATATTTAGAGATAATTGAAAAGGTATATCGACGTTATAAGAATAAAATAACCGAGACCTTACCTAAGGAGTACATTCTTAAAAGGCAACTTTTAGATATGTCATCAACTGTTAAAATTCTTCATTTCGGTGATGATATGAATGAAATTAATCAGGCTAGAAAAAGAATTAAATATGAAGAACTTTTAAATTATCAATTATCAATGAAATATTTGAAGTTTATGCGTAAAGAAAATCATAAAGCTCCAGCTATCAGTTATGATGAAAAAGTGTTAAATAAACTTATTGGTTTATTGCCTTATGAACTTACGCCTGATCAAAATAAAGCTATTGAAGACATTTTAGGTGATTTAAAATCACCATATGCAATGAATCGTTTATTACAGGGTGAGGTTGGTAGTGGTAAAACAATAGTTGCGTTAATCACCATTTTAGCTGCAGTTAGTGGTGGATATCAAGCCGCATTAATGTGCCCAACTGAAATACTATCTTCTCAACACTATGATACGATTACACATGCTTTAAAGGAATTTCCAGATATTAAAATTTCCTTACTTACGGGTTCTACTTCAGGTAAAACGAGAAGGGAAATTATGGAAGGCCTAGCAAGTGGTGAAATCAATATCATTATTGGAACACATGCTTTATTTCAAAAAGATATTGAATATGCAAGTTTAGGAGTTGTTATTGCGGATGAAGAACATCGTTTCGGTGTACGTCAAAGAGTATTAATCCGTAATAAAGGTTTAGATGTAAATTACCTCAAAATGAGTGCAACTCCAATTCCTAGAACTCTTGCTATTTCTGTTTATGGTGATACTGATATTTCAGTAATTAAAACAATGCCTAAAAACAGAAAACAAGTTATAACAAAATATGTAGAACCAAAAGATAAAAAATTAGTAATTGACCATATGAAAAATGAATTAGCACTAGGTCATCAAATATATGTTGTAACCCCATTAATAGAAGAATCAGATTCTATTGATTCTGCAAATGCATTGGAAATTTTTGAACGTATGAAAAAATATTTTGATGGCATTACTAATGTTGGATTAATTCATGGTAGATTAAAAACCGAAGAAAAAGAACAAGTCATGAAAGACTTTTTAGATAAGAAAATAGGTATCCTCGTCGCAACAAGTGTAATTGAAGTTGGGGTTAATGTTAAAAATGCCACAACCATTGTTGTACTTGGTGCTGATCGCTTTGGTGTGGCTACGCTTCATCAATTAAGAGGAAGAGTAATGCGTAGTGATGCAACACCATATTGTTTTTATTTATCAGATTCACCAAGTGAAAGCAGCGAAAAAAGATTAAAATTTGTGGAAGAAAATACAGATGGATTTGCTCTTGCCGAATATGACTTAAAAACTAGAGGCCCAGGTGAATTCTTTGGTGAAAAACAATCAGGATCAATGAATTTTAAATATTGTAATTTACTAGAAGATAGTGATTTATTAAATGTGGCGAATGATGATTCTGAAGAAATACTTACAAAAAAAGAATTATTTGAAAGTGATGAATATAAATCACTATATGAATATGTTCATAATCATTACTTAATGAAAATGACAGAACTTGATTAGGGGGATAAAATGTTAAATAAAAAATTACTAGAAGAAATATTAAATAGATATGATATTAAAGTAAAA